>JANNGQ010001135.1:0-7743 GCA_031403975.1 Planctomycetota bacterium | reverse complement strand
GCTGTGGGTTCATCGTCGGCTTGTCAGTGGTCGCGATTGCCACAGCACCGGCATCACCCTCCTCAACCAGTCGATAGGCCACGATGTGCGGACTCGCGGGAATCTTCCAATATCGTGCGAGTGCCGCAACGCCTCCGCTTTCCGCAACTGTCGGGAAGGCGATGACGTCCGCGATCAGTCACCGCGGGCCGGATGATGGCGGCCTGCTGGTCACGAATCGGTTGCTCCTGGGGCATCGTCGGTTGGCAATCATTGATCTGTCTTCGGATGGCCAGCAACCGATGTGCGATCCCGATGAGCAGGTCTGGCTGGCGTTCAACGGGGAAATCTACAACTTTCGGGAACTGCGGACCGAACTGGAGGCTGCGGGGTACCGATTTCGATCGCGGACCGACACGGAAGTGATTCTGCATGGATACCGGCATTGGGGCAGCGATGTCGCCCGTCGATTGAACGGCATGTTTGCGTGGGTATTATGGGACCGCCGTCGGGATGCCGTCTGGCTTGTCCGCGATGCAATCGGGATCAAACCGCTGTTCTATCGTGATGATGGTTCGAAGCTCTGGTTTGGCTCTGAGATCAAAGCGATTCTGGCCGATGAAAGCGTGCCCCGCGTGGCGGATTGGCAGGGGCTGGATGGTTTTCTGACGCTGGGATATCTGGCGGCACCGCGCACGGGGTTTCAGGGTATCCGGCAACTGTTGCCGGGGGAAAGCCTGTGGGTCGATGCGGAAGGCGTGCAGCCATCCATTTGGCGACGGCTGCCCTACCCCGATCGACAGCCTCGAGGAACACTCGCGGATTGCACCGAGCGCCTGGAATCTGCCCTCGACGCCGCCGTCAGGCGACAAATGGTCAGCGATGTGCCGCTGGGGGCGCTGCTCAGCGGCGGGCTCGATTCGTCGGCCATCGTACGGAGCATGAGTCGATCCGGCAGCCAGCCACCCGCAACGTTCACCGTGGGTTTCGATGAAGCCAGTTTTGATGAAACGCCGTATGCGGCGCTCGTGGCCCGGCATTACGGAACGCAACATCATGAGCAGCACATGGCAGCCGATGCGTTGGCTCAGTTACGCACGTGTATCTCCCACGCGGAGGAACCGCTCGCCGATAACTCAATGATCCCCTGCCTGTTGCTCTCGCAGATGGTCCGCGAGCGGGTGACGGTCGCACTTTCCGGCGATGGTGCAGATGAATTGCTCGCCGGGTATGCCACCTATCAGGCCAGTCGGCTGGCCCCTTGGTATCGGAGACTTCCGCGCTGGTTCCGCCAGGGAATGATCGGTCCCGCTGTACGTCGTCTGCCTGTCGGCAATCACAAGTACAGCCTGTCGAGCCTTGCCGGGCGATTCGTAGCGGCCGCCGATCGTCCTGCGCCCTGGGACCACTGCAGCTGGCGGAGGTATGTTTCGGAAGAACTGCGCACCCGACTGTATACCGAGCGGTTCCTCAATGCGTCAGGCGACGATCCGCTTTCGCCCTACGTTGAATCCCTGAACGACGCACCGGAGTGGTTATCGCCACTGGAACAACAGCTGCATCTCGACTTGCGCTTTCACTTACCAAACGACCTGTTGGTCAAAGTCGATCGGATGAGTATGGCCCACAGTCTGGAAGTGCGCGTCCCGTTCCTGGATTGGGAAGTCATCACGACATGTCTCGACATGCCACCGGAATGCAAGCTGCGAGGCAAACGCGGGAAGCTGCCGTTGCGAAAGATGCTCGAAGCTGACTTGCCGCCTGAGATTGTCAATCGAAAGAAAGCTGGGTTCCTGGCACCGCTGGAGCGTTGGTTGAGCGTTGAATGGCAACCCTTGCTGAAGTCGCAGCTTTCGCCCCGGTTCGCGGACGAAACGGGACTCTTCGACCCGGCCGTGCTCCGTCAAATGATCGAATCCCAGGCCCGCGGAACGGCCGACTTCGCCTATCCCCTCTTCGCCCTGCTGGTGTTGTCAATCTGGTGGGAGACCTGGATTACGCGAACGCAGCAACCACAACTTATCGAGCGTCTCACCGCACCACTGCGCATCATTCGGCTGTCAACAGAACAGGAGTGAACTTGGCCAGCATTCCGGTTGTGAACCCCAAAATCGGCGAAACGATTTACGATGAGGCATCGGGGTCGGCCGAGTTTCTTTGCGAAGCCCACGAGTTCCTGATCAATGGGACCAATAGGGCGAATAGGTCGTATCGGTCCCATGCGAGCAGTCGCCCGACTGCTTTGATTTCATCGTGAAACGCCGAATTCACTCCTCTACCAAGAGTGCCGGGCCAGCCGATGTCGACGAGCAGCCGAGACCTGCCGGCGCTGATGACCCAGTAGTTGGTTGAGCGGTAGCCGACGTTCACAATCGTAACGGGCGCGGTCTGGATCATGGCATGCAGATGCGGCCTGACAAGTCTTACGCCGAACCAGAACAACCTGACTCACGGTGGTAAATTCTGCAAGCCCCATCGAAGCCTGTCAACAAGTTGGCGTTGCTGAAACGATTCGTTTTCCTGAACGATGGCCACAGAGTGACCTTCAATGCGACCGAGCGTAATTGGGTACTCGCGGCGAATCCGGCTGCCGTCAATGACGCCCCAGCCCGCCGCAGCGAGCGCAGGGTCGATGTGTTCGGCTCTCGTTTCAGCTTCGTTCATGGCTGTCTCAGGACGTAGCGACCATTCTTCTTACTGCCAATTTTTTCTATCACTCCGGCTTCGATCAATGGGCGAAGCAAATCCATTGCACCTTGTCGCGAGACATCAAGGGCCTTCCAGATTTCAGCAGGAGCCATGCTGCCGTGATCACGGAGTAGTTGCAGCAAACGCTCCTGCCGGGGTCGCAGAACCAGCTTCTGCGGAGACTTCAGATTGAATGCCTGCACACGCAACCAGACGTTTTCCAGAGTCTGTCGCAATCCTTCCGCACAGTACTCCAGCCAGGAACTGAGATCTTCGCCTTCGTGACGAACGGCTGCCAGCGCAGAGTAATAGCGAGGGCGATCCTCCCAGTAGTACTCATCGACGGAGAAAATATGATGCATGTCGAAACCGCGGCGATACAACTCCCACAAAACCAGTGCTCGCCCTGTCCGACCGTTGCCATCGGCAAACGGGTGAATGGCCTCGAAACGGTAGTGCAGGATGGCAGAACTCAGCACCGGCGAAAGTTGGCGGGATTCCCGGCCCCACCATTGCAGCAACTCAAACATCAGCCCGGACACGTCCGAAGCCGGCGGCGGGACATAGTTGCCGACGCGGACTGGAACCATGCGGTAGCGACCGGGCTGCCCCTGGTCCATCACACCGTCGGCCAGAAGGCGATGAAGCTCAAATACTTCGTTGTGTCGAATGGTTTTCTTGTTCGCATGTTTCTCCACGAAACGCAGACCAGCAAAATAGTTGAGAACCTCTCGCTGAGATCGCTCGTCGGAGGCTTGTAGTTCGCGGCCCCCTTCCAGAGCTCTGACCTGTTCCAGCGTCAGAGGATTTCCCTCAATGGCCGTCGAAGCGTGGACGTTCCGCGTACGCGTGTCCTTTTGCAGTGCAGGAATCCATGAAAGTTCAACCGTGGCACTCTGAATTCGCTCACGCAACGCCGCCACAAGCTCAACCAGGTTGAGCAGAAGCGGACTGATAGAAAATTGCGGTTCGTAAGTCATTCCGTTAGTCAAGCATAAGTCAACTTTTGAGTCAAGCGATTTTCTTGAGGGATGACGTCTTGCACGCGATGACCTGTCGAATAACTCCCGTTTTTTTCGACACGTCTGGATAACATGTCGATGTCATCGACATGTTGTGTTTGCGATTTTATCCATGTCATCCGCGATATCCGCGGTTTGAATTGCGATTTGTTTTTGACCGCGGATGACGCGGATAGCACGGATGAGTCGCAGAGGGCATCAGAGTTCTCCTGAGAACGCCTGGTGCAGCAGCGACTTTTTCAGATCGTCCAGTGCGACGAGTTTGCGTTCGTAGACGGTGGCGAGGCGTTGGGTTTCTTCGCGGAGTTCGGTCAAGCTGCTTCAGAGTTTCTTGCTTCCGTTGTGACTTGGCAGCACCGTAAATCAGCTCTCCAGCCACCACGGAACACAGGCACTTGTCCTGGGCGGCAACCGAGTTGAATCGCTGCAACAGCGCCACCTGAATCGCAGACACTTCTGACGTCTGCCGACCATTCTTCTGGTAGTACTCCTTTGCGTACTCCAGGGATCGCAGGCACAGAACTCCAATGCTCACAGAGACGATGAGTTTCTCTCCACATCCCCATTCCTCAAGCTTCTCTCGATAGAGTGCTTTGGATTCCGGACTGGCGAACGCTCCAAGGTAGTGGTCTTTGCCGTTAATGCGAACTCTGGCCTGACCGGTTGCTTGATGAAGCAAGTACGCAGGCACTCTCTTCTGCCTTGGCATGGTGCGGGACTCCCATCTGTTTCCCAGAGGGAAACGTGGTAGAAACGTGGTAAATCCCACGTTTTCGCCGCACTGCCTCGATTGGCAGGTTACCTCAAGCTGAGGGACAGCAATGACTTACAAGAATCGGGGCGACACGATTTGAACGTGCGGCCTCCTGCTCCCAAAGCAGGCGCTCTAGCCAAGCTGAGCTACGCCCCGGTGGTGTCACAGATTCGCCGATTGCGGCCTCGGATCCTTGACACACAATCGGCAGTCAAGGTGCATTGTAAATGCCTGGTGCCGAACGCGGCGGGAGTCTAGCTGGTGGGTTTCTTGGACGCCAGTCCCGTTACTGCGGCGGCCGACAGGAGTCTCGACTGTCGGATTCAGGCGACTGTACGGTTGTGTCGAAACCATCGGAATCGGCGCTGCCGCAGACGAAGTCAGCGGTTTCGGACCATCAGGATTCGTTTTGCCGGTCAGGTCGGCGCATTCCTCACGCTTGCCGCATCCGATTCCCGGACGCACCGCGTTTCGGCAAAAGCCGCCGATCGAGTCCAATCAGGCAATCTGGAGTGGACTCTGACGGCGATAGACACCGCGGTGAATTGCGTTCCGGCACAACAGAATTCTGCCGGAGACGGGGTTGTGATTCCGGGCCTGAACAGATTTCCCGGCGAAAGACAGACTTCGCTGTTTTCATTGCAAAGGAGTTCCCTTGAACGGTTCAACGACAACGATTCGGCGGTCTTCGAGTCAGGAGTTGCGCGGATTTCGCAACTTCATGTGGATGTCCATGTTAATGTCACTGGCTGTGGTGTTCTTCGGCGTGCAACTGATGATGGTCGGTCCGCTGAAAGGGCGTCTGGACGGGATTCAATCACGCCTCGAATCTTCAGAAGGGAACATGAAGAAGCTGGTCGCGGCGCGTGACGGAGTCTGGAAGACAAATGATCTGCTCACCAGCCTGGGAGAGCAGACTGGGCGACTGGAATCACTCAGGAAAAGCGTCGCGGACATTCAGATGCTTCGAAACGCGATCCAGAAGGAAGCCGAAGTGTCAGGCGTGGCTCTCGCCGCAGTCGACCGAATCTCGGCCGTTCAGCAGCGGATCATACAAGAACAGTCGCAGACCGCCCTGGCCGCGGATCAGCTGACGGCCATTTCTGAACTGCAGGAGAGCATCATTCACGGTTCTGATACGACGGAGATCGCCGCGAATTCGCTGGAGGGCCTGGTGGCTTTGCAGAATCGCCTCATTGCCTCATCAAATGGCTACGAAGAGGCCAGCGAAGGAGTTGCGAATCTGGCCGATCTGACGCACAAATTGGCGGCTCAGTCTGACGAATTGAAGGTTGCCGCTCAGGCATTTGATGAATTCATCGGCCTGAAGGACGCTGTCCGGACGGCCACTGCCGATCTGGAGTCGGTCAGGACTCAAGTCGCCGGCATGGCGGCCCTGAAGGAGGAAGTACTGAGCGCTTCCACAGGACTGCAAACGGCTCAGGAGAATGCCCGGACTCTGGTCGCGCTGAATGAAAGTCTTGGCGGACGGACCCTTCAAGTTGCCGAAGCCCGCCAGAACCTGGATTCTCTGCTGACGATGCAGGCCACATTGACTGAGCAGTCGAATCAGGTTGCTGATGCCATCCAGAACCTGGAAATCATGGACGACTTCCGGACGGAAGTTGCCACTCATGTGAAGTCACTCGACACGCTGCGTCGTACTCTGATGGACATTGCCATGATGGAATCGACACTGGGACGAGTGGCTCAGGTGATCGAACCACTGTCTCAGATCGGCAACCTTCGACGACTTGACGATGAAGAAGTCCGAGAAGCCGCACGTGTGATCCTGGACCGCAGAATGACCCGGTTTTCAAAGTCGGAGTCCGCTCCGGTATCGGGGGCAACCGTGAGTGATTCACCGATCAGTTCTTTGGAGCCGCCAGCCGAAAAGGATCTCGTTCCGCTGCCTCCCGAAGCCAGAAACTGATCAGGATTGATTGTCCGAGTCTCGACTTTGAATCCGCGATTTCTGGCAAGTTCAACATCCATGGATGTCAGAATGACACAAACCCCATCGAGGTGAACTCGGTGGGTTTTGTTTGTTTTGTGCCCGATGTCGTGATCTGGTTCGTGTCTCTTGTTGATTCGCGACTATCAGCGTCCATTAGCGTTCATGAGCGGTTCCAAACCGCTGATAGACGCTAATCGACGCTGATGAATCGCAGTAGAAAACGGCAGTCCGGGCCTGTGAAAGGGCATTCATGAACGTCCGTAGTGCAGGAACCGTTCATTCGATTGCGATCCGAAGCAGCGTTTTTCCGTCGCGGGCCGAATCTTCGGCAGACCGAACAGCGTCTGAGATCTGATCGAGGCCAAAGCTGGCCGCGATTTCAGATTCGAATACGCCGGACTTGATCAGCTTCGTCAATCGGCGGACCAGTCGCAGCCTGAAAAACAGGCTCTTTCGCTGCATGAAGTTTCCGAGCCAGAATCCTTCCACGCGGCTGCCGACGGTCATCAGAGTTCTGGGTGAAAACTGAAGAGGTTCCCCGCTCAATGTCCCGTACACCAGCATTCGGCCGTCCACACAGAGGCTTTCGACAACTGCAGAGCCCGTCCTTCCGCCAACGGCATCGATTGCATATTTGAGTCCTGAGGGGCCAACTGCGTCAGCCACTCTGCGAATGAACCGGGCGACATCCGGAGCTGCTCCGTCAAAGACTTCCACATGATCTGCGCCCAACCGCCGCAGCGAATCGACGTGGTGGCCGCGGCGGACCACGTTCAAAGTTCTGAATCCGCAGTGTTTCCCCAGCCGAACGATCATCCTTCCCAGAGCTGAGCCGGCGGCTGTCTGCAGCAGCCAGGCTCCGCGTGGAATGCGGAGAACTTCACGAGTCATTGCCCAGGCAGTCGCCGGATTCACAAAGAACGTCGCTGCCTGTTCCAGAGACAGTGACCGGCTGACAGGAATCACTTGATCGGACGGCACGACAGCGTACTCGGCCCAGTTGCCGCCTCGCCGGTTGAGCACAACCACGCGCTTGCCTTGGAACACCCATCCACGAAGTCCGCCGCCGGAGCCTTCTACGATTCCGACGCCCTCAAATCCAGGTGTTGCCGGGCATTTGGCCGCGACAGTGTAATGACCTCGCACGAACATCAGATCCGACGGATTTACCGGCGAGGCAAGCATTCGTACCAGAACTTCGCCGACGGCTGGCTGTGGTTTGTCACATTCGGATGTCTGCAATACCTGATCGGGATTTCCCGGGACGTTGAACCTTACGGCTTTCATGAGTTGTGGCTTTTGAACTCTTTGTGGTTTCGTGTGAAAGTCCGGTTCGAATGTGC
>JANNGQ010001134.1:0-3017 GCA_031403975.1 Planctomycetota bacterium | reverse complement strand
TGGCGGCCCTCAGCATGGCCTGCGCGGTCCTGGCATTGGCGCTCGGCGGAGCCGTGACGTACCAGTCGTTCATACCACCCAAGATCGTCGCTCCGCCCCCTTTCACCCAAACGATTGACCTGGCGACTGACCCACCCGGTGCGCGCGTCTATTTCATCCCACTGGATCGAGACGTTGGCCTCCCCGACGCAAGTCGCCTGATCGATGCCGGCGACAGCCCAGTCTCAGTGACTCTTTTGCCGGGCGACTATCTGGTCGTGGCGGACCACGGAGCAAACGGCTTTCACGAGGTTCTCCGCCACGTTCCCGATGAAAACGAGCACTTGCCCGAGTTTCACCGCCATCTCAAATGGTCGAGGAAGCAGGGGGCTGAGAGTCTTACCCTGGAGCCAATCGAGATTTTTCCACTGGACTGGGCGGAAACACTAGAGATGGCCCGGTTTGACGGCGCGTCGCACTTTGAAATGGGATCGAATGCGATTTCTGACGCGCCGCTGCACGTCCGCTCCATTCCGCCGTTCTATCTCGACACAACTGAATTAACGGTCGGTAAGTTCCGTGTTGACCGACATGGCGAAGAGCGGACCTTTCCTGAGCAAATCCGGGACGTGGAGCTTGGCGATGACGATCCTCTTCCCTGGCTCAGCTACGACCGGTCGGTTGCAGTGGCAGAGAGTCTGGGCCTGAGAGTCCAGGATGAAAGCGAATACGAATTTGCAGCGACCGACTCCGGCCGTTCTGACTTCCCATCGGGTCAAGCTCCCGACGATTGGCCCTATGGACCGACGGGAACACCGGAAAAAGACCAGATTCGAGCAGCCAATGGACGGCTTGTATTTGGGTTGTATTCAAATCTGGCGGAATGGACGGCGAATAAATTCGCTCCCTACCCCACGCTTCCGAATCCTGATTTTGTGAAGCAATACACGATGGGAGAGTACGCCATCTTCCGCGGCGGTCCAGATTCAGTGGCGACCGGAAATCCAGATCGCCAGGAATTTCAGCTCGGCCCCCGGATCCGGATTGCAGACGAACGGCGGAAAGGAAAGCCTCGCCTTGGTGTTCGAATGGCACGCAGCGTCGGACCGCGCACCACGCCGGGAGACTTTATCCGAATTCTGAGCGATTAACGAGCACGGACAACCTGATACTCGCCATCGTAAGCTGCTCCTTCCCCGCCGATCGTCAACGTCTTAACATGATCGAGAGTCGGAATATTCTTCACGGCATTTGGAAGCACCGACACTTGGAACAGCCCATCCGCAGGCGCAATAACCTCATACCCGACGAAGTTATCCATCGTCTCGCTTCCGTCAGTGTACCTGTACTGCCCGACCTTTAACCACCATGCGCCGGCGTTATTGTTGCCAACTCTCACAATGAATTGGGCGACAAGACTTGTTCCGGTGTAGCGCGTGTAGTGCGTTTCCATGGAGTCCTCTGCCGGTATGCTCGGCACCTTGTGACCCGGAGGAATATCATGAGCTCGTACGTGATGGCCCGGCTTGGCCAGCACTTTTCCCCAGGAATCACACCAAATGTAGTTCATGGAAATACAGCACGAGCTCGGGTTTTCGCATACGCAGTTAGTCGAAATGGTTCCATCTGTTGTATCATATGAGACCGCAGTGCTGGTGCTGCAGTTAGAGGAGTGCTGTGTTGCATAGTAGTGGTACAGATTTCCCATACTCATCATTTTGTATTTGGGACAAATCTTCGAAGTGACGACGTATGTCTCGCAGTAAACGACACATCGCGGTCGGCAACGACGGCGACCGCGCGCTTCCGCTGTGTCCAACATCATTATCGTTGCGACACTCAGTGCCATAATGAGTACCGGGATTACGCGTCGCATATCAGTGCTCCTGCAGGAAGAAGGTCCAATATTCTCTGTTCGAACGTCTCGGAGCAAGGATTGTTCTTTCCGTTCAGGGACCTGTCAAACCATAGCAGGCCATCGAAGTGCTCGGCGTGCAGCTGTTAGACTGTGTTGGTCGTTGTCTTCCTGGTCCTCTTTGCCATCGGTTGCTCTTTGTCGGACGACTGGGAGAAGCCACACATGGATTCTCGGCGAAGTCAGACAGCTGGGAATCAAGAGTGTCTCCCGGCAAACCGTAAAGTTGATCCTGAAGGAACTCCGTGTCCCAGCGGGCCTGCATTTTCAGCGGCTGTGGCGCTTACGAATATTCCTACCCGGCGGGCAGAATTCACGGATGAGTTGCTCGTTTGGCATACGTTGCGTCCTGTCGTTGGCGCTGTGGAGCGGACGAGACCCGATCCTCAAGGAGCGACTGTTCGATTTGAACAATGGCGAAGGGAACCATGGCGAAGACGTCAAAGAGCTGTACTACTACCTCGACGCCACGCCGACGCACTCCTACCTCAAGCTGCTCTATAAGTATCCGCAGCGCGAGTTTCCTTATCACCAATCGTTGCGATGCTGAAGGCGGCTGGTGCGAACGCACGCTGACTCACCGGCTGCGGATCTGCCCCGATTGCTGAATGGACAGGTGGACTGCATGTCGATCGACCTCTCAGAATTCGAAAAAAAAGTCGTGCTGCGAAAGTTGCGGATGGATGATTTCAACTCGCTGATTGCCATGCAGGAGAAGTGTTTCCCTGGCATGACAACATGGACAAGGGAACAAATCACGAGCCAGTTGAGGATGTTCCCGGAAGGCCAGCTCTGCATCGACGCTCGACTCGCGGCGAGTTGCAGCAGCCTCATCGTCGATTTCAGTCTCTACTCGGAGTGGCACGACTGGCAGCGGATTGCCGACGATGGCTTCATCCGAAATCATCTGGCAACCGGCGACACGCTGTACGGTATCGAGATCACGGTCGATCCGGAGTTCCGCGGGCTGAAGTTGTCCCGGCGACTCTATGACGCCCGCAAGGATATCTGCCGTGACCGGAATCTGGCTCGAATCATTGTCGCCGGGCGGTTGCCGGGATACGGCCGGCATGCGGACGGGATGTCAATCCGCGAATACGCAGAGGCGGTGATGAACAGGCGG
>JANNGQ010001133.1:0-2247 GCA_031403975.1 Planctomycetota bacterium | reverse complement strand
GGCCTTGTCCGGCGAACGGCTCGATGCTTTAACAACCACAATCCCACTTGTTTCCAATGCCCGCCCCCAAACTCACTCCCACCCAATGGCTGATCTGTGTGATTGCTGCGATGGGATTCGCCTTCGATATTTATGAGCTGCTGATGCTGCCGCTGATCCTAAAGCCGGCCATTGCATCGCTGAGTGCTCCGATCATTGACGGACTGGTCGCGGGCGGCATGCCTCGTCCGGAGGCGATGGCGCTTTGGCTTCCGGGCGGCGAAGAATACAAGTCGTGGGCTCGGATCCTGTTCTTTGTTCCGGCACTGGCCGGCGGGATTTTCGGGCTGTACGGCGGATGGCTGACCGACCGTCTGGGGCGTCGGCGAGTCCTCACGTTCAGCATTCTGCTCTACGCTTTCGGAGCCTGCGCGGCTGGATTTTCCACGAGCCTGAGTCAGCTCCTGTTCTTCCGTTGCTGTGTCTTCGTCGGCGTGTGCGTAGAGTTCGTGGCCGCCGTTGCCTGGCTGGCCGAGCTGTTCCCGATTCACGAACAGCGGGAACGAGTGCTCGGTTGGACTCAGGCGTTTTCTTCGTTCGGCGGTCTGCTGGTTGCCAGCATGAATATGCTCGCCGGGAAAATTGCACTGAGTCTTCCGGAAATCGCCGGAGGACATGAGGCATGGCGCTACACACTCATCTCCGGTGTCATACCGGCGCTGCCGTTGCTCTTGATTCGACCGTTCCTGCCGGAGTCACCCGAATGGCAGAGGAAGAAAGAAGCGGGGACTCTGAAACGTCCTCGCATCAGTGAGCTGTTCAGCCCCGCACTCCGGAAGACAACCATCCTGACGACACTGGTCTTCGCGGCCAGTTACGGACTTGCGTTCGGAGCCATCCAGCAGTTGCCGCAGATTCTGGGAGCTCAGGCTCTGGGAACGCCGAAGGAATCCGGGCACTCCCAGGTGCTTGCTGCCGCGAAACTCAAGGCCGGTGAGCCCGCCGGAAAAAACAAAGCGACGGGCAAACCCGAATACACTCCCGACCAGAAGCGAGCCGCCGGCAACGAAAGCGATTCCGTCGTCGCAGGAGTTACCCTGTTTCAGGAACTGGGAGGACTTCTCGGTCGCGCGCTGCTGGCCGTGCTGGCGCTGAAGATCGTGAGTCGCCGAAGCCTGCTGCGGATTTTCCAGATACCAGCGCTGATCTTTGTGCCGGTCCTGTTTTACTGGATCGGCGGAGCCCTGCAGTCGGAATCGCTGTCAATGATCAAGATGGGCATCTTCGTGGCAGGAGTTCTCGTGGTTGGTCAGTTCAGCTTCTGGGGCATCTACATCCCGCTGGTCTTTCCCGTACATCTCCGCGGCACTGGAGAGAGTTTTGCGGCAAACATCGGAGGCCGCATCATCGGCACCGCCGCTGCGTTCCTCACGATTACGCTGGCGAAAACTCCGGATCAGATGGCGATGGTTGGTGCGTGCGTGGCCGGGGCCTACGCATTGACCGGAGTGATCCTTACGGGGATGCTGCCGGAGCCGTCCACGATGGATGAAGGTGCATAAGTATCACGGAAATCGGCCGTCGTTGGTGGGTCGTAGTTGTTTACTGTTGCCCCGCCGCTCCGTCTGCGGGGATTCGTTTCTTTGGCACCGATGAAAGAAGAAGAATCCCAGCCGACGGAGCGGCTGGCCAACAGTAGTCGAAACCCAGCCGACGGAGCGGCTGGCCAGCAGTGTTCCTGCTGAGTTCTGAAACTTCGAATGATCTGCTGATCGGTGACCGGCGTTTAGATGTCGTTGACGCCGGGAAAGCCGGCTGTATCTGGCTCAGCATCTCAGTCGGTATCCAGCTCCTGCTGCGGGATTTCCGGGGAGGGTATCTTCGTACATGTTGTGCGTGAGCTGCCGTTGAGCGGCCTTTTGGAGTGTGGTCATGCAGACGTTCTGGATTGTTACCGGTGTGATTGTCGTGATCCTGCTGTCCGGTCTTCGCGTCGCTCAGGAATATCAGCGAGGCGTGGTGTTCCGGCTTGGGAGATATCGCAACCTGAGAGGGCCCGGACTGTTCTGGATTTTCCCGCTCTGTATAGAACGGGCTGTCATCATCGACATCAGGACGCGGACGGTTTCCGCTGAACAGCAGGAATCGATCACCCGGGACAGTGTGACGATCAGAGTCAACGCGGTCCTCTGGTATCGGATTGTCGATGCATCGAAGTCCGTGATTGTGGTTTCCAATGTGACGGATGCGGTCTATCAGCTGGCACTC
>JANNGQ010001132.1:0-2397 GCA_031403975.1 Planctomycetota bacterium | reverse complement strand
GCGTCCGTATTTCCACAGTTCGTGGTCGCTCGGATGCGTGTGATTGAAGCCGGGCAGTGGAGGAACTTCATCGGGCTCCATCGGACGTACAATTTCAGGAGACACCAGCACGAGCAGCTCGGTTTCAATTTCCGTGGCACTCTTCGATTGAAAGAGGTGAGGACCGATGAACGGGATGTCTCCCAACAGCGGTACTCGGCTGACTTCCGACAGGGTCTGCCTGGAGATCAGGCCGCCGATGGCAAACGTCTGACCTTCGCGGAGCTCGACCGTTGTCTGAACTCGCTTGACGTTGGTCCCGGGAATCCCGTTGACTGTATTCGCTGTGTTCAATTCGCTGAACTCGGGAACGACCATCAGCCGGATCAGGTCGCGATCCATGACTGTCGGCGTCACAACCAGACTGGTACCGAAGCCGCGGAACGATGTGGCCTGCCCGCCGCCCAGTCCGATGATCGTCGGAACCGCGAACTCGCCTCCGGCGAGAATGCTCGCGCCCGTGCCGCTGATGCACACGATCTGCGGTTCCGCGAGGAGTTTGATCGTTCCATTCGAGCTGAGCCAGCGGACGAAGATTTCGATCTCACCGTTCTCAAAGATCCCGCTCAGTGTTGAGCCGATGCCGCCGCCGAGATCGGCTCCGACGCTGTGCCGTTCGTTGTTGAACGCCACGCGCCAGTCAACACCGGAGTTTCGCAACTGCGACCGATTGATCTCCGCCACAACGACCCGCATCTTGATGTTGAACTCGCCGGGAATCGACAGCTCGTTGATCACAATATCGCGGAAACCGTTGTTCTGATTGTTGCCGCCTGCCGTGCCGTTGCCTCCTGCCAGCGTACCGGAGGCCGCGAACACATTCAGTCCGTTACCGTTGTCGAGATCGCTGGCGGCATTTCCGAGTGACCGGAAGACTTCAGCACGTACGATCTGCAGAATATTCTGGGCCTCTTCACCGTCGTATGCCTGGCCCCGCACCAGAACCTGAGAGCCGACCGGAATCAGGGCGACCGTCGAATTCGGAAACAGTGTCCGAAGTCGGCGTTCGAGCTTTCCGAAGTCCAGAGTCCGCTGCTCTTCAAGGCTGGCGTCGCGGATCACGGTGACTTCATAGATGGATGGCGTATCGCTGCCTTCGAACCAGAACGTCAGGTCGGTCTTGCCGAGTTCCATTCCGACGATGCTGATTTCGCTTTCTGAGTATTGGACATAATTCGCGACGGTTGAATCAGTCACGGCAATCCGGCGGACCTTGCGATTTGTAATCACGAGCTGACTGTGACGACGCTCGATCTCAAGGTTGTATTGCGGCTTCAGCAGCTTTTCCACGTTCGGGCTGTGGACCGCGTCGACCTTGCCGGACACGGAGCTGTCTTCCAGCTGCAGCGCCTGCAACTGTGCCGCCGGAACGGCGGAAGGCGCGGGAAGGGCATAGCCGTCCGCCTGCTGAGCAAGCAATATGCCCTGAGCAAGGCTGCAGCCGGCAACGGTGCCGGCCAGCACCTGGCGTAAAGTCCGGGACCGGAACAGCTGACACCAGGTTTTCAGGAGAAATCCCGTACCTGCATGATCGCCTGCCATTCGAAGTGCTCCTTCCATGTCGCATCTTCGCGAAGAATCACGGTTGATTCCTGCGCGATCCGGCATTCATGGCCTGGTGCCGCAGGCCACAATCCCTTGTGGTCCGGCTGCTCAGGTGCGTCAGCAGGAACTGACGCTGAATGCAGAGTTCGAGACTTCTTATCGACGACGATCCCAGGCCAAATGAGTCGCCCGACCTGGCGAGACGGGAACGTTAACGATCGTCCGTCGGATCGTGCGATTGCGCAAGATGATCCGAAGTGAACGGCCCGCAAAGCTGGTCGCCATCGTTCAGCTGACAAAAGGTGACAGCGGGAGTTTTCTCGCTGCGCAGTCTGAATCGTCAGGGTGTCAGATCCTCCAGCTTCTCCGACCGTCATTACCAGACAATACTGACATTGGTCGACGGCGGCCCCGGATGTGCCCACGGACGGCGGTAGCTGTGATACGGATAACGATGATTGACACCGCCTCCGTCCATGTGCGGCAGTCCTTCAAATCCCGTCAGGCCGCCCCAGGCGGAATCCCGGCCGCCATAAACGCCGGAAGCGAATCCGTACCCGACATAGCCGCTCTGTCCATAAGTGTCGCCGTAGGGAACGCCGCTGCCAACATACAGATGACTCCGTTGAGCCGTTCCGCAGCCACAGTCAGCGTGATATCCGAGCGTGTGACGCCCGGACAGATGCCACAGATCACCGGCGAACAATTCGGAACAGCTGCCCAGCAGCCATACAATTCCGGCGATCACCACACAGCGATGAGAGAGTGCTTTCATGAGTTTGTGTCTCCAGGGGAACTTCGCTGCCGTGAAGG
>JANNGQ010001131.1:0-7075 GCA_031403975.1 Planctomycetota bacterium | reverse complement strand
CGCCACCGGGGGACAGCATTGGCATCGTCTGCGTGATGCGTTGAGCGCCAAATCCCCCCGTGATACTCATCGGCACTCCAGGCAGCGGCTTCCATTGCACGTTTCCCTCGCCGCCAACGCTTTGCTTCTTCTCCTCAATAGCGACGTTGGCTTTGATCTGTACTGACAGACCGCCGGTGGTCCCGACGATTCCCAGCGAGAAGTTTGCCTTCTTCTCTTTGAGCTCGTAGCCTCCTCCCACGGTACTGAACCACCCCGGTGCCACTCCGACTTTCGCTTCCACCGAGATCGGAATTGCTGCGACTTTCTCGTCCTTGGTCTGCACGACGATTTTGAGCTCGGCCTTTTCAATGGCTTTCCAGTTGCTGATCGACGCAGCAAGTCCGCCGTCGTATTTTTTCTCAGACGGTTTCAGCACGATGTCGGCAAGACTGAGATCAATTATTCCCAGCGGTATTGCCGGCAATTCGGCGAGCTTGGCCAGTGCCAGCAGCGGCGTATCTTTGTCACCCGTCTCAGCCACATACGCACCCACAGCGCCCGCAACGAACACACCGGCCGTGACAATCACCAGGATGCCTTCGCGCTCGTCCCAGAAAGTTCCCAGAGGGCGATCTTTGAACCGGCACTTGAGGTCCGTGAGATTCGTCTTCAGCTTGAGGAATTGAGAAGACTTCTCAAGCTCTGTTTTGAGTTCCTTGGTCGTGGCATCGAGCGTGTCGACAGCGAAGACATTCTTGATGGCTTCCAGTCCCTGAGCCGAATCCACGGGACGACCGCTGAGGGCTTTCTGCTGCAGCTCCCCCAGCCGCTTTTCCAGCGATTCCTTGATCTTTTTCTGGACGGCCGGACTGTTCAGAACGCGTGCCAGAGTCTCCGGGCTGTGCTTGACCTGTTTCCCGGTGAACTCGATCACAAGGGCCAGCGATTCGATGATGGAACCCGGAACTGGATCGGCGCATTCATCAGCCATGTGAGTTTCTCCTCAAATCACAAAGTCAATACCGCGAACTCGACCGGCGCGCCACGCCATGCAACTCCGCCGCGCAACGCCGTGAGAGATTTGTCGCCGCGTTTTCCTGTGTATTCGCGAAGTTCCTTCTCCCCCTGGGAGGGGGAGAAGGTGGCCGGCAGGCCGGATGAGGGGGTGTTCGCCAGTGCTGATACTCGCAAAATCCTTCACGGCGCTGTCCGCCACCCCGATCGTTCACGGCACAGTAGAGTGCGCTGGCTGACGGTCATTGTCAACGAGTCGGCTGCATTTCGCGGAGTTGCTGCCAGTTGATGATCTCCACTCCCATACTTTCGATCTGACTCTTCACCTCGGGATCCGAGAAAATTCGGGCGTCGTCACCGCGCAGAAAATGGCTGCCAGTGATTGCCTGCAGTTCCGCATCATCGTAGCCGCAGTGAATGATCATCTGAGTTACCCCCGGCTTCAGATCCCGAAACGTCCGCAGATATCGATCCTGACGAGCAGTGTGGTCCTTGCCGTCATAAAACTGAAACAGGTAATCGATCGGCGGAAGACCCTTGCTTTCCAGCAGTGTCAGGTGTTGTGCATTCATCCGGACGAGATCCGGATACGCTCGCCGGATGTCCGGATTCATGTTCCGGATCAGCATGACGGGCAAATCAAACTCGATACCCAGCCGAACGTAGACGTCCAGCAGATCAGTAGTGGAAACGACGGTTCCCATGTGCGTGTCGAGATGACTCAGGCGAATGCCGGCCTGCCTGGCCAACTCGATCTGAGCCCGCAATTCGATCTCGACTTCCGCAGGTCTCGCATTGGCGATCACTTGTTCCTTGTTTTGATGCAGATGTCCGTCCTTGTCAACCAGACTCGCGACCTTATCCCGTCCCGCAACAGGACCCCAGCGGTAGGATCCGAATTCGGAATTGAGGGTCAGATGAACGCCGAAATCCTTCTCAGGATGCTGGCGAGCCCACTCCGCGAACTCCGGAAACCACGGACACGGCACCATGATGCTGCAGGAAGAAACAAATCCCTTCTCCATCGCATCAATTGTTGCCCGATTCACGGAATGGCTCATTCCTGCGTCGTCCGCATGAACAATCAGGTAGCGCTTCGAAGCGACCGCGACTGGTGCAGCGTCGGGCGATTCCTCCTGCGCACTGCCCGTCCGAGAGACCATTGACCAGCCAGCGGTGAAAACCATGACCGCGGCAACAAATCGGCAAACACGCATCGAACTGAATCCCTGTTGCATTGATGACTGCGTTGACTCTCGATGGGTTCATGTTTCCACAGTTGCTGGGAAGAGCTGCCGAGAGCATAACTCACTTGCGGCCAGATCAGAACGCAGTCGGGAAACCGGGAACTTCCAGACACCGGCTGAACCCAGCGCGAGCTTCGCCCGCAGCCCAAACGAAATTTGTTTCAACCGCAGAGGGCGCGGAGGATCGCAGAGGAACGAAAACGCTGAGCCGATATGGCCTTCTCTGCGTACCTCCGCGTCCTCTGTGGTGAATCCTGCTGTTTTCGTTTCACCTGTCCCGCCATGGATTCTTCCCGCCCTGCGCAGATTCAAAAAAGTTAGTAGTGCAGAGGCGCGCACACAGAATCGGGCTGCGTCGACGGCTTTGTATTCGGAGGGGAGTGCATTACAGTCCCCGCGACTGCGGCGTTCAGGTCAATCTGAATTTGTTGTAGCCGAATTCGTGAGAATTCGGATGGATATGGATTGGCCGGAAGTCTCACGACTTCTGCTGCAACGCCAGTCATTTCCTTGATACGAATCCTTCGCGGTGATGGGTGGCCATACAAGGGCTTTGGCGCGTCCGGCTGCATAACAGGAAGGCCACATGGTGGGACCGTTTTTCGTCTCCGTTTCAACTCAACCACGGCGCACCCGGGGGTTCACGCTCATCGAATTGCTGGTGGTGGTGATGGCGATCATTGCTGTGTTGGTCGGACTGCTTCTGCCAGCCGTGCAGCAGGCTCGCGAAGCCGCGCGAAGGACTCAATGCAGGAACAGCCTGAAGCAGCTTGTGCTGGCGATGCACAACTATGCCGATGTCTATTCAGAACAGTTTATCCCGTATGTCATCGAGGACCAGACGCGGCTGAATTTTCTGCAGACATTTTCCGGTGGCCCGGGAAAGGCTCAGTTCTGGTTCGGCACCGTCGATTACGCTCAGCCCGATCCGGCACAGCAGCTGAACTTTGCCGCAGGACCTCTGAGCCCGTACATGGAGACGAATTACGAATCATTCCAGTGTCCGAATTTCGGACCGTCGCAGATGGATGTCGTGCGTTTCGGACGCCCGGCGACCGGATTCGGCTACAACGGTTACTATCTGTCGCGGTCATCCGGGGTTGAATGGTCGCCTCCGACTTATGACGCACAACTCAGCGGGAAACCAGTCTGCCGCAAGTTCCGTGATGTGCGGGAATCCGGTCGGACAGTTGTGTTTGCCGACAGTGCCGCAGTCAAGCTCGTCGGTTTTGCTCCGCTGACATTCAGCTTCGAGGAGAACTGGCTGCTGGACCCGCCGAGTCAGAATTTCCCCACAATCCATTTCCGCCATCTCGACTCCGCCAACGCTGTGTTTCTGGACGGACATGTCGAAAGTGTCTCGTATGCAAATTATGTCGAAGTCCCCGGCAACAACTTTCTGTCCGACGAACAGGTGAAGCTAATGGAGAAAAAACGTCTGGGCTTCCTCTCCGCCGGCAATCTCCAGGATTCGCTGAAACGCGACGAATTGTATGACCTGGAGTAGTTCCAGTTCACGATCCGGGAAAACTGCACTTCCGAAACAGTGCCGAATCTTCGTAGGGCAGGCTTCAGCCTGCCAGTTTCATCGAGAAGGCAAAACGATTTCTGAAAGTGCTTCAGCCAGCATTTCGATCTCATGACGGGTTCGTTTTTCTGTGCAGGCGACCAGGAAGCAGTCTTCAAAGTCGCTGACACTTGTCAGGCGGAATCGGGTGAGATCCGGACCCGCATTGAAGCCACGGAACGAGAGAGCAGCGAGAACTTCGGTTGCCGGGCGGGGAGTCTGCAGCACGAATTCCCGGAAGAATGCCCTTGGGAAGCGGAGTGTCACGCCGGGAATCTGTGTTAACAGCTCGGCAGCATAGCGCGCCTTCTGGTGACTGAGCAATGCCATCTGCCGAAGGCCGTGTGGTCCTACGACCGAAAGAAACACGGTTGTCCGGAGTGCCAGAAGTCCCTGGTTTGTGCAGATGTTGCTCGTGGCTTTGTCGCGGCGAATATGCTGCTCGCGGGCCTGCAGGTTCAGGACGAAGCACTCTTTGCCTTTGCGGTCGGTTGTTCTGCCGATCAAACGGCCGGGCATCTTGCGGATGTACTCGCTGCGGCAAGTGAAGATCCCAAGCAGCGGCCCGCCATACTGCAATGGAATGCCAAGCGGCTGACCTTCGGCGACGGCAATGTCGACTCCATAATCCGCCGGCTTCTTCAGAAGTCCCGGACTGACAGCGTCGAAAGACAGGATCGACAGGGCTCCGGCGGCGTGAGCGATCTCCGTGAGTGCAGCAACGTCCTCGAGACATCCCAGGAAATTCGGCTGCTGCAGCACAATCGCGCAGGTTTCCGCGTCGACCGCGGCTCGGCATGTGTCAAGTGAAATCACTCCGTCAGTCTGCGGCAGGTCCACAAGCTGAGTTCCCAGACGTGAAAAGTAGGTTTCGAGCACCTGTCGGTATTCCGGATGCAGAGTGCCTGCGACAGCGACCTTGTTATGTCGTCCATTGATCCGCATCGCCATAAAAACCGCTTCACTGACGGCAGTGCCGCCTTCGTAAAGGCTCGCATTCGAAACATCCATCCCTGTGAGTTGGCAGATGAGCGTCTGATATTCGTAAAAGGCCTGCAGAGTTCCCTGGCTGGCTTCGGACTGATATGGCGTGTAGGCCGTATAGAATTCCCCCCGGCCGGTGATCTCATCCACGACCGCCGGAATGAAGTGATCGTAGACACCGCCGCCCAGGAAACACGCGGGCATTTTCGCAGATGCGAGTCCCAGACGCCGTTCCATCTCCTGCTGCAGAGCCAACTCCGAAACCGGCTGGGGAAGACGCAGCTCGCGCTTCAGCTGCAGTTCCTGCGGAATCTGACAGAAGAGTTCATCGACCGTCTGAATGCCGATGGCACTCAGCATGTGTTTTCGCTGTTCAGGAGTATCGAAGAGATAAGCCACGATGGGGGTGCTCAAGAAAAGGGGGCGGATCCTGAATCTGTGGGTTTCAGATGCGGTCTTCCATGAACACCAACCCGAAGCGTCAGCGAGGCGTCTTTCACGTCGACCAAAGACACAACAAACGCCCTCGCTGACGCTTTTTGAAGTTGCGCATTTCGTGAGGTCTGGAAGCCCGGCACATCGTCAGCCGGTGGCGCGAGCCACCGGAGTACAGAAAATACAGCGAGTCAGGCCTGAAGGGCCGACACAATCGCCAGTGTGCCGGCCCTTCAGGCCTCGGGTTCTTGATACTCGCATACCGGTGGCTTACGCCACCGGCATAGGATATGTCGACCCTCCGGGCCTGAAATGCGCAACTTCGATCAGTGTTCATCGCATTGACGCACTGTCCGCGCATCGAAAAACCTCTCCCAGCCGTGCTGAGCAAACGCTGTTGACGCCCATTGTCAGAATCAAAGGTGGGCACCCGACGTCCGGGTCATGTGATCCGAGACATAGTCGGCGTGACAGTCGGCCGGAAGCAACCGGGTTCCCGATTGGGTAATTCTGTAGGGTCAACTTGTTTTGCTGCAGACGATGCTGGCAGAGGTCTTGCACCAAGTGCCTCGTCACAATACGGTCATCGCAGGATTCACGCAAGCGAATGTTGCCGAGAGTTTTTTTCAGTGGTTTTTCACTGCTGTTTTCTGATGATCAGAGCGATTCGCGAATGCGTGTCACGGAACTCGTGAGATTTCAGCTCGGAATCACGAACGTATGGTGCAGCGTATCCTTCTGAAATCCCATGACCTCCGGAAACCGTACGCCTGACAGGAACTGCACATCGAAAATCTCTTCCACGGCGGTCTGGAATTCCAGGAACGCGATCGTCTGACCGTTTCTGAGGTCCACAGCGGCGATGCCGCATTTCAACTCGCTCCGACGTTCGGCCAGCGGAACACCGTCCATCGCCGACGTGGGACGAATTTTGGAAAGGCCAACGAATGCAAAGGGGCCAACCATCGCCAGGCCTCGCGCGAAGCCGGGAAGCTGCGCCACAGTTTCACGCTGACCGGTTGACCTGTCGACCAGCGTCAAGCTGCCAGTCCCGGATTCCAGCACCCAGAGCCGACCGTCATGCCAGCGGGGCGAATGAGGCATCGAAAGTCCGCGAGTCACAAATTCGCCGCTGGCGATATCCACGATGCAGCCACCCTGCGGCTTGTCGGAGCGCCAGCCGTCACGTGTGTCCGTCGTGCCAAGAGCCGTGACGTATCCTGGATGGCCATCAACGAGCGCCAGGCCGTTCAGATGACAGCGGTCCTCTGCGGCCAATGCCGTAATGAACGGCGGCCGCCAGCGCGGCACGAAGCTGTAATCGGGGTCGACCGTACAAAGACAGGAGAAACGTGTGCTCACGAGCCACAGTTCCGGCTCCGCTCTTCCGGCCGAGGAAACGGATCGGGGGTGAGGAGTGCCCCACGCGATCTCGTGGACGCCGATATCTCCCGTGATGTGTGACGACCGTGGCAGAAAGCATGCGTCATGTGTCCCGGCAGGCTCGATTTGCGGAGCAATGTCCGGGGCGTTCCGGAGAAACCAGATTTCCTTGCGAGTGCCGATTGCCAGCCAACCGGCTTTGACCGCCAGCCCCATGGGCCGGTCAAACGTGCGAACCAGCGTTGAGAGTCCATCGCCGCTGGCTCGCACGGCAATCAACTTGTTGGCCTGGTAGGTGCTGACCAGCAGTGATGTCCCGAGCTGCCGCAGCAGAACGCAAAAACTGTCAGTCTGGGTGTAGTGGAATTCCACGGACTGAGCTGAGGCCGACAGGTCCCCAGGCTGTGTCGGCTGAAGTGTGCTGTGGCCATCAGCGGATTGCACATTGCCCATGGCTGGTGCG
>JANNGQ010001130.1:0-1904 GCA_031403975.1 Planctomycetota bacterium | reverse complement strand
CGATTCATTTGAAGGTGCGGAATCCGGTTTCAGTGCATGCATTCCCACAGGATCGCCCGGTCTGCGATCCATGCAGGCCACTCGACGATCAATCAGTGAACGGCGGATCTGCGTGTAGTGATCGGACAGCAGTTCGGTCATCGGGACTTTCGAAAAGCGGGTATCCCCATAGTACTCGTCCCGGTCGGCGTATCCCAGTTTCATGGCTTCGGTCACAACATGAATGGTGTCGGCAGAAAGATGCCCCATGCCGCGCAGGTCGAACCCTTCCAGCAACCGCAGGTTTTGGCACAGGACCGGTCCTTGAGTCCACGGGCCGCATTTGCAGACCGTGTAACCGCGGTACTCGGCGATCACGGGTTCTTCAACGCGGGTGACATGAGCTTCCAGATCACGTTTGCGCAGGAATGCTCCGGTGTCGATGTACCAGGCTTCCAGTTCGTCGGCCACATCGCCCTTGTAGAAGCGGTCTCGTGCGGCCGTCAGTTTGTCTTCGCGTGTGCCTGAGGCTATATGTTCGGCGTCGATCAGCTTTCGTAGTGTGATGGCCAGCCGTGGATGCCAGTCCTGATTACCATTGTCGAGCAGTTCCAGAGTCGGTGCAACGGCCTGCTCAAAAGAGATCGTTCCATACAGCTTCAGGAGAGTGACCACGAGGTCAACGGCTGCCGGCACCGGAGCTGCCTTCATACTGCCGGTCGCCGGGATCCCATTGTCGTAGAACCACTGGATCGCCGCAGGATCCAATGGAGCGCCTCCAATGCCGCTGAGAGCTTTGACCTGCTTCGACTGAGCGTCGTAAACCAAAACCGGCACTTCGCCGCCGATTGCAAACGATCCATAATCGGTGACCGCCAGCGCGAGTATCGTGGCCGCGGCCGCATCACTCGCTCGTCCTCCACTTTCCAGAATGCTGATGCCCGCTGCCACTGAGTCGGCGTGCCCTGCTGCCACCGCTCCGTTCTTTCCGGATGCATGCCAGGAAATCTCCTGAGCGAAGGTCGGCGACCCGAACACGCACAGCAACACCAGGAGAACACAGTTGAAAAATGGATGTTTCATGACGATCGTCCTTTGTGTCAGGTTCACTCATTCAGGCCTTCCGCAGAATCTGTGGCTGTAATGCAGAATGGGTTAGTTCCATTCATCGGTTGATCGCCAGTCTACTCAGTGCAGCGAGTGTTGTCACCAGCTCCAGGCGAAGGCCTCGCAACCAGAGTGAGCTGTCATGGTTTGAACTTGAAATCGGCATTTGCGATACGGAGTTCGACGCGGCCGGCGAGTGTCTACGAAACTGGTTTTTGTGCGTCGCTGTGGGTGACGTCGGCTGGTTAGCGATTGTGGTTCGACTCTGCGATCGCGATCATCGTCGTGAGTTGCCGAAAGGCTGTTACCGACACAGGACGGATAGTCCTGAGTGATACTCACGGGAATGCTGCCGGAGCCGTCGAAGTCGGACGAGAACGTGTAAAGCGATTCAAACAGCCGTAGTTGGTGGGTCGTGGTTGTTTACTGTTGACCCGCCGCTCCGTCGGCGGGGATTCGTTTCTTTGGCACCGATGAAAGAAGAAGAATCCCAGCCGACGGAGCGGCTGGCCAACAGTGTTCCTGCTGAGTTTTGAAACTTCGAATGATCTGCTGATCAGCGAGGCGTCGTGTTCCGGCTTGGACGATACCGGGATCTTCGCGGTCCCGGACTGTTCTGGATATTTCCACTGGCAATCGAACGCGCAGTGATCATTGACATTCGCACGCGAACGGTCTCCGCTGAACAGCAGGAATCGATCACCCGGGACAGTGTGACGATCAGAGTCAACGCGGTCCTCTGGTATCGGATTGTCGATGCATCGAAGTCCGTGATTGTGGTTTCCAATGTGACGGATGCGGTCTATCAGCTGGCACTC
>JANNGQ010001129.1:0-2700 GCA_031403975.1 Planctomycetota bacterium | reverse complement strand
GGTGCGTGGAGCCTTTCCGTGCTGCTGCGAAAGGAAGTCGTGGCGTGGTTTGTTGGCGTCGATGGGCGAGAGACCACCATCTCGGCGAAGCCGCAGCCGGCATTCTCCTGGGGTTGGCTCGCATTCGGAGTCACCGTGCTGTTGTCGGCCTTCGGGCTGATTCTTTTTGCCCAATGGCAAACCGATTCGGCCTGGGTGCTCGTCTCAGTGTGCGTCGTCTGGTTCTTCA
Organism: Planctomycetota bacterium; assembly: GCA_031403975.1. Classification (GTDB taxonomy): domain Bacteria; phylum Planctomycetota; class Planctomycetia; order Planctomycetales; family Planctomycetaceae; genus SXXK01. The sequence goes on along the minus strand of JANNGQ010001129.1, from coordinate 2,471 downwards.
TTGGTGCTGCCGGCGAGGAGGTGAACAACAAATCGGGGGAGCCCGTAATGATTATCATGGCAGGCATTGCGATTCCGTTGAGCCTGTTGCTGATCGGGTTTGCCGTGTCGCAGACAAGTTCTGCATGGCCGCTGGCTGCTTTCATTCTGTTTCTCGGTGCTTTCGGCGCTGGTGTTTCTGCTGGTGAATCCGACAACGACGAGGACAAATCCGGAAACGGTGAATCCCCACAGCCTGCCCAGAATCAATCGCGCGTCGCGATCGCAGATGAAACGGCTCGCGAAATCGAAGGCCATTCACCTTCCGAAGCTGTTCGGGCGGGCTCGACAGATGCAGGACAACCAGGCGCGAGTCTGTCCATTCCTGTCATAAATCCTGAGGTCGCGTCTCAATGAGCTGAAATGGTTACTCTGCGAACCAGTGTTGACGAGATCAATCCTCCGAATTCGGCTGCAGGAATCCTTCACGGCGACTGGTGAATTGATGCCGGTTGCATCTTTTGACGGGCAAAGGAAGATATTCACACTCGACGGCCTCGATAGGCCACAGCACGGAACCGACTTTTTCCCGGAGATTCATCAGATGGCCAAGGCTTGGGGCGGACGGTTTCAGCAGGCGACTGATCCGCGCGTCGAGGTGTTCACGGAGTCCATCAGCTTTGACAAGCGGTTGTATGCCGTCGATATTCGCGGCTCGATGGCCCACGCCACGATGCTCGCTCATGAAGGCCTGATCACCGCCGACGAACGTGATCACATCTGCGCTCACCTTGATCAGATCGGCGAAGAAATTGCCGCCGGTCAGTTTCCCTTCCGGACGGATCTGGAAGACATCCACATGCACATTGAAAATGCTCTGATCACCCGGATTGGTGACTCAGGCCGCAAGCTGCACACCGGCCGCAGCCGCAATGATCAGATGGCGACGGATCTGAAGCTGTACACGCGGGATGCCATTGATGATCTCGAAAAACTGCTGCTGGAGGTCCAACGGGCATTTGTGTCGCGCTGTGATCTCGATGCCGATGTCGTGCTGCCGGGTTACACACATCTGCAACGCGCCCAGCCGGTGCTCGCCGCGCATTACTGGCTGGCCTATGCCGAGAAGTTTCAGCGTGACCGTGAGCGACTGGCGGACTGCCGCAAACGCGTCAACGTCAGTCCCCTGGGAGCTGCCGCTCTGGCGGGAACGTCTCTTCCAATCAATCGTGAACTCACCGCCAAGCTGCTGGGATTTGAATCCATTGCGGCGAACAGTCTGGATGTCAGCAGCGACCGCGATTACCTCGTTGAGTTCGTCTTCTGCCTGTCAATGATTGCCGCACACCTCAGCACCTGGGCGGAAGAATGGATCATCTGGTTCACGACAGAGTTCAGTTTCATCAAACTGCCGGATGCGTACACGACGGGCTCGTCGATCATGCCGCAGAAGCGGAATCCGGATGTGCTGGAGCTGATCCGCGGCCGTTCCGCGCGCGTCATGGCGACGGTGCCGCAACTGCTGATTCTGATCAAGAGTCTGCCGATGGCGTACAACCGCGACCTGCAGGAAGACAAGTTCGCAATGTTTTCTGCGTACGATGCCCTGCGCGCGTGTCTGGATCTCGCTCCGTCCGTTATTGCCGGAACCGAACTGCGACGCGATCGGATTGAATCGCGGCTGGAGGACGGATTCCTCGATGCAACGGCACTGATGGAATACCTCATTAAGAAAGGTGTTCCGATGCGGACAGGACATGAAACCGTCGGCAAGCTTGTGGCGCAGTGCGAATTGCGCCAATGCCGGCTGGCCGACCTGTCGCTCGATGATCTGAAGGCGGCATGTTCTTTGATTGCAGAGGACGTCCGCGGAGTGCTGGGAGCCCGCAACGCGATGAAGGCTCTGCAGAGTTACGGTTCCGGCGGGGAAGTCTCAGTCCTCCAGCAGGTCGCGGAATGGAAGCAGCGATTGGCCTGAACGTTCAACGTAGCCATCACGCTCCGCGTGATGAGCCTCCCGGGTGATCGTTGACAGATATTTCTGAATTGCTTTTCTCAAGCGTTGCCAATTAAACAGCGAGATATCATCTCATGACGGATTCTCGACGAACACTGATCACGCTCTTCATCGTCGCATCATCTGCTCTCGGCTGCGGAACCGTGGATTCCTCCGACGGCACGACTGCTCCGGTCGGTGCAACAACAGCGACCATCGAACGCCCGGCAGTTCCAGTCACTCCGCAGGCTCCGGCCGAAGCCGTCGAGTTCGTTGCACCGCCTCTCACTGCCGAGCAGATCCGAGAAGGCTGGATCAGTCTCTTCGACGGACGATCGCTCTTCGGCTGGGATATTCCGACAGTCACGAACTGGCACGTGGAAGACGGAGCGGTCGTTGCGGACAGCGGTGAGAAGAGTTTGCTTCTGACACCGATTCATTTTGCCGACTTCGAACTGCGCTGCAGTTTTCACCTCTCAGTCGGGGGCAACAGCGGA
>JANNGQ010001128.1:0-3822 GCA_031403975.1 Planctomycetota bacterium | reverse complement strand
GGCCGGATGAGCGGGTTGTTTCCGGTGGGCCATCATCAAGAGAACAAGGAATCGCAGAATCGCGAGGCCCCTTCACCCTGGCCCTCTCCCCCGAAACGGAGGAGAGGGGACAAACGCAGGAAAGCGGAAAGCGGAACGCCGAGTAAGCCGTATCGACGACGCGGCACGAGCGTTAATCGACAAGGCTCGCGGCCTCGGCTGGGAATCGATCACGTTGCCGGGGCGAGAGGGCGAAGCGGGTATCACCGTTCATTACGACGGTCAGGGACGGCATGTCTGGGAACGAATCGTCTCCGAGGGCCTGCGTGAGCATGTTGTCTGTGATGGCTCGACACTGTGGCATGTCTATCGAGAGATCGGACTCGCTTCGAAGCGACCGTACAGCCGATTTCATCACCAGGATCTGACGACAATTGTTCCGTGGCTGCTGCCGTCGGCTGACGAACTCGCCCGCGGTGCTGATCTCACTCTCATCGATGATCGAACGGTGGCCGTGGTTCCAACGTCGGAAAGCAGTCTCGTGCTGCATCTCGTCTTCGGCGACGCCGGTCAACTCGCAGAGCGCCGGTACATCGATACCGGGACGAACAAGGTTCTGCATCGATTGGTCTTCGAGGCCGACGGCACTTTGAGGTTGCTCGATGCTGACGGCAAAGAACTGGCCGTGACGACACTGCACCGCGCGATCTCCTCCGCGCCGCAGCTCGTGCCGGATCTGAGCGGCCTGGTCATGCTGCCGATGCCCGTGCGAACGCCGGAAGTCATCATCGCCAGGACCAACACCAAAGACGGCACTCCGATTGCGGATGCCGAGCTGTCGGAAGACGACGCTCTGTCGCTGATGCTGGCGTACCTCGTCAACGGCAACGGGGCGAGGATGATTGAAATCGCCCGGCAGCGATTCATCGACCGGGGAGACACTCGCGACGGGCTGTATGTTCTGCTCAGCCACTTTCCGAACGCACTTGTTCAGGATGCAACGCCTGCGGATGCGACTCCGGGCAGTGTTGCGACCGCGGAACTTGATCTTCGTCCGTCAGTTGAAGGATCACCGCTCAGGCAGTTCCTGCGGCAGTACATCACCTGGCTGCGTGACATCAGCCCGCGGCAGCCTGGCAGCACCGGAATCACAGATTTCCAGATCGACGCACCGGTCGACAGCTTTCTGCAGCGACTCGCGACGGCGCGCAACCTGTTCGTCCGTTGGCAAACGGATGCAGCGACAAAGGATCGGACAAAGGCGCAGGTTCAGCAGGAGGTTCAGCGGACGATAGAGTTCATCGCGAAGTGCCGCACACTGGAAATGGGCTGGACGCTGATGTCTGCTATGAGGCCGCGTCTGACGACTCCTGAGCTTCTGACAGCGTACTCCGCAGCGGCCACGCCATTCGAACAGCATCCGCAGATCGGACTGCTCGTTCGTCGTGAACGTATGACCGCACTGTTCGCCGCCCTTGAGTATGACGATGGCTTTAAGCTGTTCACGGAATGGCTGAACATTCATCTGCGACAGGGCGTCGTTCCGCCGATCGGCGAAGAACTCTACAGGGCTTGCGTGGTGACTGATGGCCAGACGGCATTAGATGAATTGCTGATGGCAAACGCCCGGCGACTTGTCGACGTTCGCATGCTGATGACGGCTCATTCGCTGTCGGTGCAGCTGCGTGAACTGGGCAACACGAGAGTCGCCGATCAGATCATGACGCTGCTGCTGACGTCGCTCGATGCGAAGCAGCGCCCCGATGTGACGCTGCAGGCCATCGAACATCTCAGACGGCTGAAAGATCCTCGCGCCGACATGTTGCTCGAACAGATCATGGAACTGCCTGCGGCTCACCAGGTCCCCGGCCTTTGGCGATTCGCATCAACCCTGGCCGAAGAATCCGGACGCAAACGACTCGCCGCCGAACGACTGGAACGTGCGATGCAGCTGGAGTTCGCGAGGTTACTGTTGAATTCGGGCCAGGCGGCCAATGCCCGGAAGCTGCTTGAGCAGATCATCAGCGGCACATGGCAGCCGCGCTTCAGCGGAAGTGTCGAACAGGCTCGCAGCGAATTGAATAGTATCGCGCATTGACGTGCCCCGCCGAGCGGCAGGGTTACTCCGGTGCGGACATCTGCGGAATCTCATCAATGTTCGCCCGCAGCCAGAGTTCAAGACAAAGCAGATTCCAGAGCCGATAGGCGTGGTCCATCGTGCGCGACGTGTGCTCTTCGACCAGTTGCCGGACGGCCGCCGGATTCAGCAGACCGCGATTCAGACAACGTTCGGAGAGCAGCACGTCGTACAGCATCGGTTTGAGTTCCGCCCGGAACCAGTGATCGAGCGGAACTCCGAAGCCCATTTTTTTCCGAGTCTGAATCGCCGGGGGAATCAGGTCGCGAAAGGTTGCGATGAGAACTCGCTTGGATTGTGTCAGCGACTGTTTCACTTCAATCGGCATTCGCGCGGCAAGCTCGACGACTTTGTGATCCAGCATCGGACAGCGGCATTCCAGCGAGTGTGCCATGCTGGCAATGTCGACTTTGGTCAGAATATCGCACGGCAGATAGGTCTCGATATCAACGGCCGTTGTGCGAGTCACGAAGTCGCGGGTCGGAAACCGACGGTATGCCCCAAAGATGCAGGCCGCCGGATCTTCGGACTGAGCCAGCTGCCACAGCTCAGGAGTCACCAGCCACTGCAGCCGTGATGCATTAAAGATTGTGATCCAGTTCAGATATCGCCGCTCCGGGTCCTGAGCCAGCGACTCGGCCAGTCGTTTCAGACGACGACGGAATGAACGATGCTCAGCCGACGCGGGGATGCGCGAGATGACCGACGACGCTATCCGGCGCATCCACTGCGGAATGAAAGCGCTCATCCCGGTGATCCTGACGGCGCGGTAGCGATCATAGCCGCAGAACAGCTCATCACCGGCATCGCCGGTCAGCGCGACTGTGACGTGTTCACGAGTCATCCTGCACAGGTACATCGTGGGGATTGCGGAGCTGTCTCCGAACGGTTCGTCGTAATGCCAGATCAGTTTCGGCAGGATCGACAGCGCGTCCGGAGTAACAATGGCCTCATGGTGATCGGTACCCAGATGCTGAGCGGCCTTTCGGGCATACTCGCGCTCGTCAAACGCGGCCACCGGGAAGCCGATGGAAAATGTCTGCACAGGGCGGTCAAGCTGAGTCTGCATCAATCCGCAGATGACGGTGGAATCAATGCCGCCCGAAAGAAATGCGCCGAGGGGAACATCGCTGCGAAGTCTCAGACGGACAGCTTCGGACAGCGTGCTCCGGAGTTCGTCCCGCCAGTCTTCGACTCGCGTCCGGTGCAGCTCCGGCTGATCAAACGGCGGCGACCAGTACGTCTGCAAAGTCAGCCGACCGTTCTCGACCACGCCGATCGTGGCCGGCGGAAGCTTCTGAAATCCCTCCAGAATACAATGCGGGTGCGGCACATACTGCAGCATCAGGAATCGCAGCACGGACGAACGATCCAGGATTCTCGGGATTCCGGGAATCTGCAGCAGCGCTTTGAGTTCGCTGGCGAAGGAAAGCCGCCCTTCCTCCAATCGATAGTAAAGCGGCTTCTTTCCGAGGCGGTCTCGCGCGATGATCATTCGCTGCAGGTTTGAATCCCAGATGGCAAGTGCGAACATTCCGCGGAGATGCCGGACGAATTCAAGTCCGTGCTGTTCGTACAAATGCACAATGACTTCGGTATCGCCGTCGCTGCGGAACTGATGTCCCGCCGCGAGCAGATCCGCCCGCAGTTCCTGGTAGTTGTAGATCTCCCCGTTGAACACGATCTGGATGCTGCCATCTTCGTTC
>JANNGQ010001127.1:0-3727 GCA_031403975.1 Planctomycetota bacterium | reverse complement strand
ATATAGAGGGGTCAGCTTTCTTCCGTAAAGAAGATGCGATGCCACATGACGTGTCAACCATCGCCTCAAGAGATATTAGGATCGCTCGAAGTGGGTGCTGACCGACTTTCATGGACGAGTTCTCGTCCCGCCCACGAGCGTGGAACATGGTCGCAGTCACGTTCAGCTCGCGTTGCTGACGTGCAGACAGGCCATCGAAAAGTATGACATCAAAGACACGATCGTTGCTGTGGAAATGACGGGCACCTGTCACCAGATTATCTGGCGTGCCTTTCGGGATGCGGGCTATGACACAAGGATCGTGCATCCGTATGCGTCGAGTCATTATCGTCTCGCGGAACATGGCGACATCAAGACCGACGATCACGACCTGGTCGCCATCTTCCGCGCCACCGTAAATGGCTTCGGACTCATCGAGCCGACGTGGGATGATCTTGATCGTTCTCTGCAGTTGCTCGTGCGGCATCGACGTGACCTGGTTCGCAAGCGAGCAAAGTTACAGTGCCAGATTCGTCATCACCTCGAACTTTGTCTGCCAGGCTACACCAACTTCTTTCCGGATGACAGCTTGTCGACGCATGCTGTCGGCCTGAAAGTTCTGCAGTTCATTGCCGAGCATGTTCTCAGGGCCGATCCTCGGTACCACGAACTGTGTACTGATTCCTCCGGATATGTACGCCGATCGTCTGTTCACGAATCGGGTCACTGCCGTTCCGGGCGGGACACGATTGAAGGACAGCAATTGCTCGGCGGTCATTGCCAGGGCGAAGGAGTGTCCGCCGCTGCCGGAAAACAAGGTCCGTGAATCGACGATTGGATTCCATCACAGCGTGATTCTCGGAGTGGCCGGTCAGATCGCGGATGCCGTGAAGTCCTGAGCCATCAAGCGGTTCTACCTGATCGGGGGCTGCGACGGCGCGGAATCCGGTCGCAATTACTACACGAAACTGGCGGAATCTTCACCGAACGAATCGATCATCCTGACTCTTGGTTGCGGCAAGTATCGCATTCGAAATCACGACTTCGGCACAGTCGCGGGGCTGCCTCGACTGCTGGACATGGGGCAGTGCAATGATGCCTGCGGAGCCGTTCAGGTGGCTCTGGCTTTGTCCAAAGCGTTTGACTGCGGGGTGAACGATCTGCCGCTGGACATTGTGCTGTCCTGGCTTGAACAGAAGGCCGTTGCCGTGCTGTTGAGCCTGCTGGCTCTGAACGTGAAGGGCATCCGTGTCGGCCCTGTCGCGCCGGCATTTGTGTCGCCGAACGTGTTTAAGATTCTGCGGGACCGGTTCGACCTGAAGATCATCGAATCGTCTCCGCCTGCTGAACTTGTGCAGCTGGGTGCGTAAATTGTATTCTTGTCGACTCACAGCCGGCCTTCGCTGAAATCGAGGGCCGGTTTTGTTTTGAACACCGGCAGCATGCAAGACCAGACGACGAACGATGCAGACGATCGACGAAGCGCGACTCGAAACGGACCCGCAATACCGTTACGACTACCTTGCGGAATTCATTGGCTTTGGAGCGGCAGACGCCGCTTTGATTCAGGGGCTCGCCCCGCACCTCGGTCCGCGCATCGGAGAGTTTGTTGAAAAGACGTACGCAAAGCTCCTGAACTACGATGCCACGGCGCGGCATTTTGTTCCGAGGCAGCACGGTTATGAAGGCGAGGTGCCGGGAAACCTGGCGGATCTCACAACCAACCATCCGCAGATTCGCTTTCGAAAGAATCACCTGAATCGATACTTCATGCAGCTGATTGGTTGGTCTTTCGATGCGAAGATGGTGCAGTATCTGGACATGGTCGGGAAGATGCACACGCCTCATGCCGGAAGCAAAGCGATTATCGTGCCTCTGGTTCAGATGAATGCCCTGATGGGGTTGTTGTCCGACGCGATCATGGAAGCCGTTGCAGAATCACCGCTGGACAGCACAAGGACCCTGCAGACACAGCGCGCCTTTAATAAGCTGCTGTGGATTCAGAATGACTTCATCACGCGTCACGATCAGGCAGGAGTTCCTGTGGATGGCCGGTAACCAGCCTCGTCACGATGCAGGCGGTGAGTCTCCTCGACTTTCGAGTGACGATCAGCCGCGACGAAAATTCCTGACGACCGCCAGCGGGTCGGCGATGGCCGCGGGACTGCTCGGCGCCTACGGGACCTTCGGGTACATGCTCGGGGAATTCGTTTACCCCGCAGCAGGAAAAGTCCGAGGCTGGCTGTTTGTCTGCACCGTCGACACATTGTCCGAGGGAGAAGCTCTGGACTTCACGTCACCGACCGGTGCGAGAGTTGTCGTTGCCAGACAGGGCGCGGGGACGACGGCAGAAGACTTCCTCGCTCTTTCCAGCGTCTGCCCGCATCTGGGTTGCCAGGTGCACTGGGAGTCGCAAAACGATCGCTTTTTCTGTCCGTGCCACAATGGTGCATTTGATCGGGAAGGAAAGCCGGTTTCGGGCCCGCCGCAGGCTGCAAATCAGTCGCTGATACGGTTTCCTTTGAAAGTGGAAAACGGTGTGCTGTTTCTGGAGGTCCCTTTGGATTCGATTGTCTCGCGTCCTGCGGAGCCAACAAGGGCTGATCACCCGCATCGCGAAACAATCAGTCCTGAGGCCGATCATTCAGGAGTTGCCTGAGATGGGAATGATTGCCGATTGGTTCCACGAGCGAGTGCCCATTTCCGGCGAGCACCTCGCGGAATTAACCAACGAGCCCGTGCCGAATCATCTGAAACGGTGGTGGTTCTGCCTTGGCGGAACTCCCGCGTATCTGTTTGTCGTCCAGATTGTGACGGGAATTCTGCTGGCGCTGTATTACCAGCCTTCCACCGCATCGGCCTTTGAATCGATTCGGTATATCACGGAAGAGGCCACTTTTGGCTGGTTTCTTCGGAGCATGCACAAATGGGCTGCGACGCTGATGATCGCGGCCATGATTCTGCATCAGATGCGGGTCTACTTCACCGGAGCGTACCGGCGACCTCGGGAGCTGAACTGGATGATCGGCATGGCGCTGCTGATGTGTACTCTGCTGATCGGTTTTACCGGATACAGCCTGGTCTTTGAACAACTGAGCTACTGGGGTGCCACGGTGGCGGCCAACATCAGTGATGCCGTGCCGATCGTGGGTCCGATCGGAAAGCAGTTGTTGCTGGGTGGCGATGAGTACAACACTCGGACGTTGTCCCGCTTCTACATACTGCATGCCGCCGTTCTGCCGACGACGCTGATTCTGCTTGTCATTCTGCATATTGCTCAGGTGCGCATGCATGGCGTCACTGAGTTTCCCGAGCCGGACGACGATCCGTCGGCACCGAAGCACTTCAACTTCTTTCCGGACCATATGCTGACTGAGCTGATCCTCGGTCTGGTGCTGATGGTGATCCTGTGTGCGCTCGCCGTGACACTGCCCGCGACGATGGGGCCGAAAGCAGATCCGCTGTCGACGCCCGAAGTGATCAAACCTGAGTGGTTCTTCTATGTTTCGTTTCGCTGGCTGAAACTGTTCTCACTGTCGTTCGCCGTCATCAGCTCAGGGTTCATCGTGGGAGCCATGTTTGTCTGGCCGTGGATCGACCGACTGCTGCGACGAATCACCGGGATTGAAGAGATCAGCGTGTATATCGGCATCGTCGCGACTTTTCTGCTGATCGGCATCGGTATGTGGCATACCCATCCTGTATCGCAGCCTTTGCCGAGCGAGGTCGATTACGCCGGCATGGAGCA
>JANNGQ010001126.1:0-2252 GCA_031403975.1 Planctomycetota bacterium | reverse complement strand
CTATTTTCTGACGGGTGAGAATCGCATCTTCGAGCAGTTCGGCCAGCACGGGGCACAGTTCGGTCGCAACAAGCCGAAAAGGAACTTCTTACTGGCTCATGGTGATGGCTGCTCTGCCTATGGAGCGTGGGAAGCGAAGTCGCGCTGGTCGCATTTGAATCTGCACGACGTCGATCAGGGCGAGTACAACGACCTCACCGTAGGACTGAACTGGTATTGGAGCGATCGCACGCGCGTGATGTTCGACTGGATTCATCCGGTGACCAGCAGCGGCACAACCTTCGGCGAAACCCAGTCCGACCTGCTTGCGATGCGGTTTGATTTCAACTGGTAGCTCTGCCGACCGCAACATCGGCGACTGTTTCTTCCGGGGCGTTGCCTTCCATGTCGACTTTCTAGCCATGTCATGCGCCGGTAGAGTACCGCGCCTGATTGAGGCGAATGTGTGCTTGCACGGTGTTGGCAGGACGGCGGTGGATTTCTGTGTCAATGGTCGATGAATCATCTAGAATTCTGCAGCTGCGTCGCGCACTGACTAAGGCTGACGAGGCGGCGTTTCTGGTGGAATCGCGCGTGATCCGGCGAGTCATCCGGGAGCGATTCGCATTCGCAAATCCTTCGGCATCAATTCCGCATCCCGAGAGCCAGGTGGTTCCGGCGCTGGATGTGCGGCATCTCGCGCATCCGGATGAACTGGGGCTGCAGACGTTTTCGGATCTGCCGCCACAGTGCCTGCTCATCTGTCAGCCGGAAGAGGGTGAGCTGGAGCACTGGCCGCTGCAGGAACTTCTGCAGCAGGTCTGGAGAAGGTTGTTTCATGCTCAGATCGATCGCGATCTGTTGAACCTGCAATCTCTGCGGCGAGCCGATATTCAGGAGCGGATTGCTCAGATCGGTCAGGTCGAATTTGACGAAGCACACTTCGTTCTGCGGAGCGAACACAGGCTTGTCGATCCTGAATCGCGGACGGAAGCCTGGCGTGAGTTCGTGGCGATCTATCTGGAGATGCAGCGGTTTGAACCGGACCTGCTGCCGGTCTGGTTTCCGTCGATTGCAGGACGGGCCCATGTCGCTGCGGCACTCGCCCGAGATCTGAATGCAGACGCTGTGTTTGCCAGAACGCGGCTCGATCAGACCGCACAGCCGGACGTGACGCCTCATGCCGTGCGCGATGAGGCCCGGTTGGTGAGCACTCGCCGCGACTGGTCACTTGGCATTGGAATCACACAGTCAGACCGTTCGTACCTGCGTCAGCTGCGACGTCGCGACAGAGCGAACGAACGAGGCAACACGGTGGCTGCGGCTGTGTGTGCCATCAGAGCGACGCAGCGCGCGACTTCGGACGAAAAGCGCGGCGCGGCACAGGAGAAAGCCCGCCTCGATGTGAGCAATCTTGTCGAACGGCTGCGCAGAGCCCTGGAGTTCTCGGCTGAGGATTCCGACGAATGGCAGGCATCGCTATGGGAACTGGCGATGAACAGTGTCCATGGATTCTGGAACTCAGAAAAACGTCTGCTGTTCGATCTGCAGAAAGTCTGCCTGGATCATGAACGAGTCACGTACCGGGTTGACCTGGTCAAGTGGATCGTGAGTCGCGGTCGGCGACCACTGCGAAGACCGCTGAACAACCTTCGTGAAGTGATGATGGCCAAACATCTGGCCAGCTCTGCCGTGCGACTGGTCGATGTACGATTGAGCGGCGTCGATCGGGAGCGTCTGACCAGTCTGCTGAACAGCGCTGCGCGTCTTGCAGAGACTCAGATGCGGCAGCGGACGCGACCAGTACTCAGGAGAACACTGGAAGAAGTGGAATTGCTGCCCCGCAGTGTTCCGGAACAGGTGGCCTTCGACAAGCTGATCGAGGATTCGCTCGACTGTATTGCTGATCGCGGTTACCTGACAATGGGTTACCTCCGCGATGCCATCAGCAAGAACGATCTGAAACTGCCGGATCTGAAAGAACTTCGAGAACTGTTTCGCGGTGATTTGCTGCTGAGAGCCGACGACCGCCTGGATGTGGCACTGGACGGCGTCTACCGTCGCGGCGATTTTTACCTCCGCTGGCTGCAGGCGATCAGCTCCGTGTTTTTCGGAACTCCTGCCGGTCGGTTTGCGACTCTCTTCGTGCTCATCCCGTTTGGCGGTGCTGTGGTCATCGTGGAAGGCGTTCTGCACATTGTGAAACTGGTTAAGAAACTGATTAAGGGCGAGCCAGCACACTCGACCGGGAGCAACGCCCAGGCGGCGGTCGG
>JANNGQ010001125.1:0-2462 GCA_031403975.1 Planctomycetota bacterium | reverse complement strand
TCACATTCGGCGGTCGACAACAGACGCCGCCAGGCTCGTTCAGTAAACCGGAGCAGGTCTTGCAGATGCTCCGGTTCTGCGGCCAACTGCGTCTGTTCGATCCAGCGAAACTCGCGATTCATGTCGGCGAAGTATGTCTGCACGGCGTCAATTGCCTGCTCACTGGCTCCGCTGCTGTTCACTTTGCTGAGGTAGGCATCGCGCATCCGGGTCAGCTTTTCTGCGGACGTCGAGTCTTTGTCTTCCGGGCGGGCAAAATCGAATTCCGGCCCGCCGGCAAATCGAGGCGGCTCCGCGCGTTCGAAGAACAGGAAGTCCTTGTATTGACGCAGCGGAGCCAGCGTAACGAAGTTCAGTTCCTGCCAGAGTCCATCAAGTTCCCGCCGCTGGTCGTCATTCAGCACCAGTGAATACAGTGGCTGATCATCACGAAAGTAGCCCTGCATCAGATGGAACCCGGCCGACAGGAGCCGGACATTCGCGCCGAGATCTGCGTCGGAGTAATGACCACGGCTCGAAACTGAAAACTCGCTCGGGAAGACTCGGCAAAACCGATCCCGGGCAGCATCCAGTTCCGAATCAACGCCATCACCCGGAAACGTCATGCGACTGTCGGCGATCCGGCGGTTCCAACACAGGACAAGCGGTTGACTGCCTTTTGAATTGCCCTGGATTTCAATTTGCTGAACTGGCGTCTCAAGGTCCTTTCGAATCTCCGTGACAAGCTCGCTCAGCCTTTCACAACCTTCACGCGCCTCATCGAGCTGAGTGATATCCGTCGGCAGTGTCGCCCAGGCCGTCTGCAACTCCTTCATCGGGCCGCGAACTTCTGCCTGGTGCAGTGTCTCCCAAATCGTCGCGAGATATCCGGGACTCAGCCCGACATCCGTCGCGAACTCGCCGAGTGCGGAGTTCGGCCGGCCTGCCGCTGCTCGATGCTGAAACGTCCACGCCGCGAAGAAGTAGTCACCGTAGTTGATCTTGTGGCGGTCATAGAAACGGACAATACGCTGAACGCAGAACTTGTCGCGGTCAGTTTCAGAAATCGCTGGATGAGGTGCGAACACGAAACCGTCGGGCTGCAGCACAGCATGATCAGCCACAGACTTCGCGGCTGCGAGATACTTCTTCATCAGCGCGGGGGTCATCGCCAGTGATTCGCCCGAGTTGTCGAATCCCGCTTCGTTGGCGGGATCGACAGGGAACTCCTTCGTCGGCCGGATGTCAACACCCGTCAGATCGCGAATGGTGTTGTCGAACTCCGCATTGCTCAACCGTCGAGCCAGCACGATTCCCGGATCTCCGGCATTGCGCGTGGCTTCGAGTGCTCGCAGTTTCTTTAGCCAGCGGACGACGATCTGTCGTTCGTCATTCGACGGCTGAGGTATCGCATCGGCAGGCGGCATTTCTCCGGCCTCCAGCCGCTGCAGCACAATCTCCCAAACGCCATGCGATGCCACCACCGCCGCAACAGAATCCGCTACGCTCAGATCCAGCTGGCCCTCCTGCTTCTTCGAACCGTGACAATCAATGCAGTATTGTCTGAGAATCGGCTGAACATGATCACTGAACTGCTGATGCAGTGCCTGGTCTTCAACCTCATCGGCACAGAGAACGGCGGATGACGGACTCAACACGACCAGGACCAGCAGCAACGACCAGCGCATCGGACGGCCTCTGTTCGGACAATGGCGAACGGCGGGTGAAAGATATTCGCAAGATAGGCTTTCCGGCGGTTGTTTTCACGGTTGAATAGCCGGCTGCCGCCAGCACCGCCGACACTAACCCGAAGTATTCCGGTGGCTCACGCCACCGGCTGACGATGTGCCGGGCTTCCAGCCCTGACGAATCTCGCAACTTCAGAACTGACGCTTCGGGTTCGTGTTGTACAGCAACGAGGGTTTCAATGTTGGCGGCGAGAAGTATATCACCCGCAACAGAATCCTCACCGGCGGCACGATGACGATTAGTGGACGAGGCTCAATGATGATCGGAAATCTCTGGATTGCACTTCTGTGCCTGCTCACCGTGTGGGGCGTTAGTGCAGAGCTGTCGCCGTCGTGGAAGATGGTGTTGATCGGGCATGGAATCTTTGGTGTTCTGAAAGTGCAGTCACTGATCTCGATGTGGCGGAATGCGGTCGGCGCCAAAAAAGAAGATTTGCCCCGACACTCTGTATCGGAATTGTCTGAGACTGTTCGCGGAGACGAGCCAGGAGAATCACGCCACGGAGTGTCGCGGCACGATATTCGACAGGCAGCCGTCTGGCTGGTTCTTGTGCCAACTCTGAATCCTGAATCGTTCTTTGGAAGGCGGCTGGCGGAGAGCGAAAAACCCCGGACAGGACAGTGGGTGTTCGCTGCGGCAAAGACTCTGATCGGCGCGGGGTTATTGTTTGTGGTGTCTCCGAAGTTTGTGGGGACTCAGTCGATGCTGGCTGGCTGGGTGGCGATGGTGGGAAT
>JANNGQ010001124.1:0-2074 GCA_031403975.1 Planctomycetota bacterium | reverse complement strand
CGTTCTACTAGATCTCAAACTGCCAGCGCGGCCTCGCCGGGGTTTCGTTCGGCAGCTTCCTGATCAAGCAGGTGGTGCAGGAGATCTTCCGCTAGTACCCGCGGCTGCAGACCTTCGTCACGCTGTCGCCGGCGCCGGATTTCGCCCGCTGGCTCGACCGCGAGCGCAAGGCCGAAAGCTCCCAGGCGCTTTCGCCGAGAGCCGTGAGGCTGTCTGTGCATGAAACGGGCGCGCAGGACGATTGACGTTTGTGCCCGTCTGAACATTGTCGGACACGCATGTCCAACCTGCGCTGGGACTTTTTTTTCGTTCGGCGGCGCAAAACGCAATGGCAGGACCCGGCATGTCGGTCGGGTTCCTGCTGATACACGCCATTCCGGTGCCCTGATCAAGGTGCGGCGTTTACTGTGTCTGAGGAAATCTGACGCAACACGTCGACGATTCTTGCAGCTGGCACGACGAATGAATGGCCCGGCGGCTCGCCTGGAAACCGGGTCCCCAACAACGTAATCCCCGCAAACTGGCCGTCTTTGAAGAGCGGCGTGCCCTCGGGCAGGGGGTGGTCGATGCGGACAAGGCCCTTGAATTCGTGGTTCACCTCGTGGCTGGGGAGCTTCCACGTTGTTGTCTGATCGAGGGCTGTGATGCGGGCCACATCGGGTGTCACACGAAGGTCTGACTGTCCCTGCAGAAGAATCGCCGAAAGCACATCGCCGACCTCCAGATTGATGGCTTTCTCCATACGAAAAGTCGTCAGTCCTTTTTCAGCCACGTGGAAGTACAGTTCGCTGGTGCTGCTTTGGGAGTACTCTGCAGCGACGGCAGCGCGGCCTGCAATTTCGAGAGACACCCGATCAATCGCGTGAGGCACGTCTTCCGGTCCGATGGTCGCCGGACCTGCCGTGATGACCAGCGTCTCGGAACCACGGTCGATCATAACTGCCGGGACTGCTCTGCGGGCCTGATCCTGGAAATACACGAACACCAGTGGAGCGATCGCTTTCTCGGCGTCGGAAACCGGAAATGGCCGCGGAGATTCGATTTCGGCAACTACGGAACTTCCTGCGGCATCCGTCGGATTCCCTGCGAGACCCGTGTTCTTGAGCGCCGCGCCATCCTCGATCTTTTCCGAGATGGCTGGGTCGAGGTCAGAGATTGCCTTCTCGGTGGATTTCGCTGCTTCAACGGACTCGGTCGGCTCCCAATCCAACGTCGGATCGAGCAACTCCTCCACTCGACGATCAACAATCTTGTCCTTTATTCGATCACGGGCTTCGAGGGATTGCTGCATGTGTTGAAGTCGGCGGGCGAAGTCGGCCAGTTCTGCCCGCTGGAGTTCCTGCCGAGCCTGAAATGCCTCGCGGACAGCGCCACGAAAATCCGTTCGCAGCTTGACGGCCTGAGGTTGATCTTGATCTTGAGTACCATCGATCGACTTCAACTGCGCGGCCATCTCCTGAGTCCGCTTTTCCTGTTCGACGCAGCGATTGCGAAGTTCGTCGGAGGTTTCTTCGACAAAGGAAATACCGTGAGTCGGCGCATTCGACGGCTGATTGATTTCTTCCGTCTCACTGACGATCCTGGGCGGTGAATTGACCTTGACGGATTCCGAAGAATCCAGCCTCAGGAGCAGGGCCTCAATTTCAGCCAATTGAGTGGCATCACCGCGAATGATCAATCCGTTAGTTCTCTGATCGACAGCAACCGTCATGGCATTTCTGCGATCTGCGTACAACGATTCGACGACTAAGGCCGTGTCTGCGGCATTTGCAGTTTTCAGTTGAAATATTTTGAGCTGTTGCTGTTTCTCGTAGAGCACTGGGTTCGGTTTCCCCGGAAGATTCTCAATGTCCCCTGGTTTCGGTTCAGAGTTGCCGGACTTAGAACCTCCCCCAAATAGCGACTGCACGTCTTCTGCAGCGCTCAGCGGGGCTGACTTCGCTGCCGGATCTGAGTCCAGAACGTTGAGTAGTTGTTCAATTTCCCGGATTAGCGGCTCATCGGATCGAAGCAGCAGCGCGTTCATGCGCTCATCCGCGATAAGAGCTTCAAGTCGATTCGGATATATCTTTTC
>JANNGQ010001123.1:0-9385 GCA_031403975.1 Planctomycetota bacterium | reverse complement strand
CAACGTAATGGCCATTCTGCCACCATCTATCTTTGAGAATGCTGATCACCTGATAGACTACTTAGTCACTAACATTCCAGCCTATGACCTGATCATCGGCGTTGACCGGGGAATCATTGAAGCATCACTGATCGCAAAACTGCAGAAAATTCCATATGGATTAATATCATATGAAATTCTGTTCAGTGAAGAAACTGGCGCCGAGTATTTCAGGGCGGATCAAGAGGCCTCCAGGGGAGTGGCGTTTGCCGTTTGCCAAGACAGGGTACGCTCGTACCATCTTAGTTGTCCGCCGCGGCATTGAGCAACTGACAGGACTCACCATGCCCGTCTTCGAAAAACGACGCTTCCAGAAAGGAGCCGCGGCGGATGATTCGTTCGAGACTCTGTTCCCGAAAGACGAACTCCCATACCGGCAAGCGTTTGCGGAACTGTATGCCGGATAAAAAAAGCCCGGCACCACTGGGATGCCGGGCCTCGCATCAGGTTCAGAATTACTACTCGTCCGGAACAGTGGAATTGTTCAAAGCACTCTGATCCGTTTCTTTGGACTGTACTTCGTCCGTCGTCAATGCAGGGTCATTTGCATCTCCGGCAGTACCACCACCGCCGCAACCCAGTACGCAGGAGAACAGAACGATCAGGGACAACTTTGCACGCATCTCATTTCCTCAGTTATTCTGATACGAAAAGACAGGAATCAGGAAAATGCAATCCCTGATTACCACTCACCAAGAGTCTCGCCGCCGTTAATGGAACCAGCTCCAATCCAGATTGCCTGATCGATGTTCTCGGAAACAAATTTACAGGAACCGTCCCCCAGGAGGACCGTCACGCCGCCAGTGTGATGGCTGCTGGCTTCTTTAACATCAATGTCAGTGACGGAAACGTCTACGTCGCAGGATGGTCCCGCATTTGGTCCGACAAGTGTCGTGAAATATGGACCATAATAGACACGTCCGGCACTCCAGTACCGACCCTGTTCGTCGCTCGCGCCGTCCCATCCGGTTCCGGCCGCGAACATGGCCTTACAGGCTGAGTAATAGGTGTTGATCGTTGCAATGTCGGCTGCATTGTTCGAGAAGATCGTGGTCGGGGTGGTTGCACGACGAAGATTGGTACCCGTCACAACTCGCATGCTCTCATCTTTTTTCTGGCCCGCGACGTAGGGACCTTTGTTCTGTCCGATCTTGCATTCGGACATCGCGATGGAGTTACTGGTTCCGTCGATGAAGTCACGCATGCGGGTTCCAAAACGAAACGTTACCAGTCCCGGCTTGGTTGCACCGACGCTCCAGGCAGTGGCAGGACCGGCTGAAAGGCAGTAAGAAACGGGTGAAAGATTGGCGCTATAAAACGCACTCGCACCGGGGTCACTTGGGCAGCTGAAACCCGGAATCCGGGTTCTCGTAACTCCTGTGAGATTGACGTTGCCGGCATTATTCTGATCCCATCGCCAGTTCCAGTCAGCGACATTATAGAGATTGTTCTGTTCGATAAACGGCAGCATCATCGCCAAACCGCTCCAGCCCACCCAGTTCTGCGGTCCCAGAGCGATAGTCTCAATCGCGGCACCAACCGGACTTGGCGGCATGATGTTGTGGGTGTCATGGTAATTGTGCAGAGCAATCCCCAGCTGTTTCAGATTGTTCCGGCACTGAGTCCGGCGGGCGGCTTCGCGAGCCTGCTGAACAGCGGGGAGAAGAAGTGCGATCAGGATTGCGATAATGGCGATCACGACGAGCAATTCAATCAGCGTGAACCCTCGACTTCGGCGACCTGTGAGTGGTCTCATGAAAACCTCCGGAAAAAGGACAAATAGGGCCAACGAACGAATTCGGAATAATTTCCGAACCATGGGAAAGCAGACTACCGCAAAATCACTGCTGGTCAAGTGTCTACATTCAAACGGACGCAGATGTCAGCGTAGTGACGTCAGCTGAGCCAAAAACAACTCCGCCAGACCCTGAAAGCACCGTTCATCACTCGTGCTGATTGCCTGCCTGAACCGAGTCACGGCCGATTGTGAATCTCCTGATTCCAGCAAGAGACAACCAAGACAGAACAGGGCCTCATGCTGCAGCGCGGCAGACAAGTCTCCCGGGGCGACGACTTCCGTCAGGCGCCCGATTGCTTCCTCAGGTGAATTGTCGACAGCAAGGATCGCTTCATAAAAACGGCGAGTCGGTGTTTCATCAGTATTGTCCAGCAGTCGGCGGACCTCTTCCGGGTTGCCACTGAAAAAAGCGTCCCGCACCATCTGTTCAGCATCCACCGAGTGGCCGACAGCGTCGTCCGGTGATTCGGATGAGACAGGGATTGATGACCGGATGTCATCCAGTTGCAGACTGTCCATCGCCTGCCTGATCCTGCGGCGGTTCACTTCCGATGTTGTCCATGAACTCAGAAGTCCGCGGAGTCCTTTCATCGCTCTCAACTGATCGGGAAGTGACGAACGCCCAGATTGCGAACGAACCCGGTGGGCGAGTTCGGCATAGGCAAACGCCTGCACTTCACGTGTGCGCGAGTGGTCGTCATCCGGCAGAACTTTCAGCGCGGCATAAGGCAGACGCATGCATACCAGAACCATCGCGACTTCTCTGGCGTCTGCGCGAGTTCCTACAACCAGAGTGTCCCGCAATTCTCCCGCAGCACCTTGTGTCTGAAACTCCAGATGCAGCAGCATCCGGGATGCGCTGTTGATCCGCTGCTGCAACTCCGGAGCCTCTGAGCTTCCAAAGATGACCCGGCGGCTGTCGATCCCGATCGGCTTCCATAACGGATCAAGCGCCAGACGGCGCAGTGAATCAGATTCAGAGGAATCAACAACGACGACGGACGGAGCCAGCACTCGGAACGGTTGAGCGTATCCTCCCCAGGTGCCATCGGCACGCAGGAATAGTTCTCTGCGGCAAGCTTTGAAATCCATGCAGGCTTGTGCATAAACTGCGAGCATCTCAGGTCCGCATTCCCGGCCGTCCGTAATGAGCCGTAAATCAGATTCCGGAGAAACATCGTACCAGTCAGATGCCTGATCCAGGTTCGTCAGCAGCACACGCGCGGGCAAACGCCAGTGACCGGCATTCACGAACCGATCCGCCGCCCTGGAAGCAATCAGATCTGCACCGAAATCACGATACTGAAGTCCGGCATTCACACAAGCAACTGCCGCACAGAAGAGCAGGGCAGGCCAGTGTCTTGTCTGTCCTGACAGGACGTTGACAGGACGTTTTTCGGCAGCCAGCACGCATCCCGCGAGCACGATCCCCGTCCAGCCTCCCAGAGACAGAATTGCCAGTCCCAGCGACGTTGCCAGATTTCGAATCAGTAACGTTCCGGTCGATAACTGCAGCCAGCATGATCTGATCAGAATGGAACAGAATACCGTGAGGAGTACCCACTTCTGAAGAGTATCAGGCTGAAGCGACGACGACGGGAGGATCACTTCCAGTTCCGGAACAATGAATCTCAGGTACGGCCTGAACAGCGACTGTCCGAATCCCCGAATCAACAGACTGGCAACCACCAGCCCGGCAGTCCACACGATCGCCAATGCCGTCGGCTGAAGCCATGAAACTCCGGTTTTCGTCTTCGAACCGACTCTGGCCGCGATGCTCAACACCAGAATCCAGACCGCAAATCCGAAGTCTGCAGTCAGCAATGTCGCGGCGATACCGCCGAAAAGTGAACTCGAGAATATCAGGAGAGTTCGAGTCTGTGCTGTCCAGAAACACGTCAGAGCGACCACGCCGACAATCAAGCACAGAGTCATGAAAGATTCAGGAGGGCAGCAGCAGCTGACGCAGGCCACCCACATCGCGACGATGGTGACAGGCAGAAATCGCACCGCACGGTATGCAACAAATGTCATTGCTGTGCTCTGCAGGAGTCCGCAGATCCAGACCGGAATCTGGCCGCAGTCCGCCTGAACCAATGCAGTTGCCAATGGCGGATTCCACACAACACTTGTCTGTGTCGTGGGACTCAGAAATGGCGTGAATATCCAGACCGAATCGAACAGTCGTTCGAGGTTCGACGTCACTGCAGGCAACAGAGCAGCCATCCACCATGCAAACACTGGAAACTTGTGTTTCCGTGAGCCGGTGCGGACAGATGCCTGGTTTAGCGGACTCGAATCCAATGGTCAGTCAGCTCCAGCGGGGAATCCAGTTTTACAGACGGCATGTGGCAATCAAGACAGTTGTCACTCTGGCCGTTTCCGCACAGCACGTCGTCCGGATTCTCCGGAGAGTGGCACTGGACGCACTGCCAGATACCGCGTGAGTTCTGCGATTGCAGAGGCCGATGCGGATCATGACACGTGGTGCAGGTCATGGCTGACTCCTGAAAGCACCTGGACTGGACCATCCCAACCGGCTGAAAGCGAACGAGACTCGTATTGTCCGTTCGGATCTCATCGGCAGACTGTTCTTCAGCGCTGCGATGGCACTGAGCGCAGCGATTGACGGCGTCAGTGCGCGATGCCGGTTTCCACAGTCCGACATCCTCAGTTCCTTCAGACGCCACATGATTCTCCCGCGGCCCGTGGCAGCGCTGGCAGGAGACACCGCCGACGATTCCCGCTTCATCAATGACATCGTCCCGGGTCGGAATAAAACTCGAATGACAGGAAAAACACCGCAGAGCACGAGTATCGTCAAACAGGACCCCGAGGCCGCCGAAGAACCCCTCCGGCACCTCAGCGGAATGTCCAGGCGTCTGCGCAAAACATTGCTGTTTCTCGTACCACGTCCAGCGAAACTCCAGAAGGCCCGTTGATCCGGTAATATCAGGAAACGTACTGATCCAGGTTCGCGCATGGTTCCCTGAACCAACGCACCAGTCGAGACGTGCCGACCGGATGCTGTCCTGCTTCCGATGCATTGCGAGAACCTCACTTTCGCTCTTCTCAATGGTCATGCCTTCATTGAGCGCGGCGAGCGTCTCCTTCAACCTGTCAAGACTGTCCAGCGAACGCCTGTCTGAGGTTCTGAGAAGACTGTTCGCGTGTCCCGTGTCCCAAAAATGTTCAGCCTGCTCATGACATTCTGCACAGCGCCGTTCGTCGGCGTGTCCGTCGTTGCTCAGCACAGCATCGGGTGCAATCTGCGATCCGGGATCACTGGCGGTCAACACGCAGACGGCGAACAGCCATGCGGTCGGCACGATCAACGCAGCCGGCAGTTTCCACCCCATGACATTTCCGCGGACCGCAAGTTTCAAGACACCACCATGCCTGGCTTTGGAGCGACGTTCCGCTTCCTTGACCGCGTGTGTCCTTCCGGAACAATGATCGTCGGAAGTCGGACAGTCCATCGGGTTTCTGCAATGCACTCCGTCAGAACGTTTCTGACGAAGTTCACCATATCCAACCAGGCTTCAATCGAGAAGCGAATGGCTGTCTGACCGCCCGGGTTTCACGGCGATTCAGTGCGATCGATGGTCCGCATCATGTCCACTTCCAGCTTTGCGATGTCGCCGAAGGCTCCGATGAAGTCCTTCAGCCTTTCGTCCGCTGTGTAGCCGATCAGTGGATCGCGATCTGAAACGGTCTTCAGATAACCGATGAACTGCCGGGCTCGGGCCGGGTTTTCGGTCATGAAGAATGTGAATGCCCAGGCCGAGCTGTAGGCGTCCAGAGTCTCGCTTCCGAACATTTCGTCGGAAGCGATCATGCGAGCCAGGTCGCCCGGGTTTCGGCGCGACTCATACTCACGTTTGAACCAATCCAGCCGGCCACTGTTGACCTTTGTACCGACCGCGGATTTGCCCCGGATGCGCATCCCGGGGGCTTCCAGAACCGTCGCCAGTCCCTCGACCAGCCATGTCGGCGTCGTGCCGATGCGCGAATGGATGCCGATGTTGTATCCGACCTGATGAGTGGTCTCGTGAATGATTGTGCTGGCCGTTTCGCCCTCGACAGTACTCAGCGCATGTTGAAAAAGTTGTCTGGAACTCTCCGGTATCAGGCGTTCGCTGCTGTTGATTTGTGCCTCCGAAGTTGCAGACACCGGTTTCAACATCGCCGGGGGAGCGGAGTTTATCAGCGTCGGGTCGTCATACAGGGCGACTCGGTTTGTCTTCAACGAGTAATAGCCTCGCAACGTGTCGTTCCACTTCATTTCATCCCGTTCGCAGTAGGCTTTGAATTCTGCCTGAGTGCCGAACACGATCGCGACCAGCGGCACGTCGGGATCGGACGTGTCGAATCCGCGGATGCTGTAAAACGAATCGACCTGTCGGAAGATTTCTTCGAACAGGGCTGAGCAGGCTTCCGTGCGGCCTTTCCTGCCGCAGACCAGGTAGTGTGCTGAGGCCTTGACTTCGTAGCCCGACTTGAATTCTCTCAGCAGTGACTGCCGGAACTCATTCGTCGGTGTCGGTCTGAAGGATTCAGAAACGACCTTGAATGTCTTCAGCTGCGAAATCGGAAGATCAGACAACACGCCGGACTGATCCATCAGGACACAGCTGTCCGAATCTTTGGCGACCAGCTTTCCTACATAGGTCGTGGTGTCATCGCTGACTTCGACAAGGCGCGATTTCGTTCCGCCGATGCACTGACTGCCGGCGAAGAGCGAGATGTTCAACAGCAGTATGAGCGTGCTCCGTCCGGAGCGAGCGCTGAATCGAATCTGTTTCTGACGAACTTGTGCGGTAGTCTGCGACATGGGATTCGGGTCGTCCGGCTGAATTTCGGGTACTGACGCCCGGAAGCCTGGCTTCGGGTGAGTCCCTGTGGACGAATAACATCAAGCGAATCCACACGACGCATCGAAATGATGCAGTTCGAACGACCTTGCAACCTGCCGTCAACGCAATGTTGTCGAATCGCCGCAGCCTGATGATGCAGAATGGAATCAACGCGCCCGGCAATGCTGCCGAATGTCACCGTCCTGCGGTGTTTCCACAACAAGGCAGCGTGATGATGCGTTTTTGCCACACGCATGACTCATGCTTCCAGGAGCGATTTGAGTGCATTGAAAGCTCCGCCCCAGGATTTTCGCAGACCGTCAGCCTCAGGGCGGTTCTGGATCCGCTGATGGTTCAGCATCAGGCCGGCCTTCCCGTTGCCTTTGTCCTGAAACACAACGTCAACCAGTGTCGCGGCCTGTGCCGTGGGATCGATCCACGAGAATCGCAGATCTTTGTCAGAGCGCACTCGAAGAAACTCACCGGTATGGCCGTCGCCGTCATCGAACGAACTTCCGTCAGCGACTTTCGCTTTGGCGGAATCGCCGAACCATCTGCGTAGTGATCTGGAGTCTGTCCATGCCTTGAAGACATCACTCGGCGGAACGGCAATCGACTTCGTGACGCAGATGTTGAAGCCCTCAATGAATCCGTCCTTTTTGTTGACGATACCGTGCATGCGTTCATACTCAACCCAGATCGTGGTCGGCCACCATACGTCCTTTGTGCCGATCGAGTCGTACATCCACTGAATGGCCTCGCGGCGTCTGGTCTTCAGGTCGTCGCGACTGTCGATCTCTGAGAACCACTGTTTGAGCGATTTTCCGGAGGCGTTTTTGCAGGCGGCGTCAGTGACGGGAGAGTCGGAGGCGAATTCAACTTTCATGGGAAACTCCAGAGAAGCAAACAAAGGTAGTCAGGTGGCGTTACGGGCTGCCGTGTGAATTCATGCGTTTCAAACTGAGCGGTTCAGCGGCCAGTGGTCGCTGCGACACCGGGCGGGAGACAATGGTGCTGTGAGGCCAATGATCAACAGCAGAACCCGCTTCCCGAATGACGGCCGGCCGGTTTCAACGAGTGATTTCAGGACGTCGGTGATGAACGCACCACCCTGCGCCATATTCTTTTCTGTTTTTGTGCCGACCGGGACCTTGTCGGACGTCAATGTGAACTCAACCCCGCCTTCGACTTCCTTCAGTTCATAAGTGACGACGCATGGCGGATCGTCAAGATTTGTGAATCGAAACGAATGAGAAAAGCGATAGGGCGGCAGACATTCCAGAATCTCGCCGACAACAGCGGTGAACTTTCCGTTCGGCGTTCGCATTCTCAGCTGAGCCCCCGGCTTCAGGCCGGTTGTATGCATCACGGATCCGAAGAAGAACGGCAACGGCTCACCTTCTTTGGTCAGTGCATTCCAGACTTCCATGATCGGGGCTTTGATGAACACTTTGCAGACCTGCTGAGTCAATGCGGTCATGAGTCGGCTTTCTGTTGTCGGGATTCCAGCATGTATTTGAGATCGAGTGCCTTTGAAGACCAGAACCGGCTGTAGTCAGTCGTCCAGCGATCATGGATCATCTGAATCGGGATTGCGTTGAAGAACAACTCCCGCTTTCGCCCGACCTTCCGGGAAATGACCAGGTCCGCCGCCGCCAACACGTTGAGATGCTTCATGACCATAATCCGGCTGCAGTCGAAGTACTTCGCGACATCCGCCACGCTGCAGCCCGGCATGTTCTGAATCAAATCCAGCATTTTCCGCCGCGGCTGGCTGCCAAGAGCCAGAAACACCGTATCCATTGACTTCGGTTCCATAGGTAACCTGCAGGTTACATAATGGTATCGGTGCGGGTCAAGGCGTGCGTCACGGGAATTCTTCAAAAACAAGTGAAGGACTCGGTCGCATCAGAAGCTGAGGTCGGGCGGACTGGAGCGGATCCGGACCGGGCGAAGCGGAACTCCCGAGAATTCCGAAGGGAATTCCCGGGAATCCAGCTGCTTTCGCGGTGGCCTCCGCCAGCCTGCGCTGCCCATGAGAGACACCGGCAGCAAATCCGGCAGAATGGCCATATCGATCGTTCCGATCGGCAGGCTGGCAAAAGCAGCCGATGATCTTGAAATGAGATGGACATGCATAACGCGAGGGGTCGAAACATAGAAGGATGGACTTTCTTCGGTCGATGGCATGGACATGCTGCGACCTCAGGATGACTTACGGCCACAGGATGTTCGGCATGCCAAGGAAGAGCTGGTTATCGTTGATGGTTGCGTCGATGATGTCCTTGTCCGTCGGCGGTGCAGCTTCGGCTCAGGACGATTCGCTTTATGATCCGGCCGAACCCGGGTCGGTATTTTCTGCCGGTGTGCAGTATCTCGCGACGACGCGCGACGCCAAGGTGGATAATCCGGGGGCATTCATTGTCGGACCGGACGCGAATCTCGCGAACTTCGGTGCCGCGGACTTCGACTACCAGTCCGGCATGCAGGCGTTTCTGGCGCTCAACAGCCAGGGAGTCAGGATTGAAGGAATCTTTTCGGATTTTGGCGTCTGGAATTACGTCGACTCCGGGAATCTGACTGACGGTCTTGCGTTTGACGAAGGTCTTGGCGGACCGTGGGCCGGTGCCAATTCGATTGACCTGACGACTCCGCCACCCAGATCGCGGCGTCGGCGTTGGGGCACACGAAG
>JANNGQ010001122.1:0-9461 GCA_031403975.1 Planctomycetota bacterium | reverse complement strand
CAGCTGCGGCAATAGCCGATTTGGCTGCTGGGTCTGTACGGTCGTGGACAAAGACCGTTCAATGGAAGCGATGATCAAGAATGACGACGAAAAAATCTGGATGACGCCGTTGCTGGATCTGCGAAATGATCTGGCGGATTTCTCACAAGAGAAAGAACGCCGCGACTTTCGGCGAATGAACGGGCGAGTCCAACGATTTCATGACAGCGTGATTCGCGGACCATACAAGAAGGATGCTCGGGAGTATTGGTTGCAACGTGTCCTGGAAACGCAGACTCAACTGCGTGAGATCGGGCCGGAGGAGTTTCGCAGCATCGAACTCATCACGATGGACGAGATGCAGGAGATTCGGCGGCTGTGGCGGTTTGAAAAACATGAGTTCGATGACTCGGTGCCTCGCATTTATCACGAAGCCACTGGCGAGGAATTTCCGATCCCGGCCGATGACGACAACTTGCTGCGCGGTGAAGACTGGCAGATTCTGAAAGACGTCTGCGGTGATGATCCAATGTTCTTTGAGCTGCAAAGCAGTCTCCTGGACGTCGAACGCGAGTTTCGCGGGATGTCCCGCCGAGCCGGGATTTATGAGGCTCTGGAGGACCGCTTCAAGGCGTGTCAGTTTGAAACAGAACAGGAGGCGTTGGAGGCGATGCAGGCAGTAGATGAGCTTCGTAAGGAAGCCGACAAGTCGAATGAACGCTCGCTGGCGATTGTGCAGAAGTCGCTGTTTGAACAGGCGGATGAGGACTGAATTGTAGGTCCTGCCTGCCGGGCAGGACTTCGCGGCTTGCCGCGACGTGTGTGCATGTCATCAACCTGAATCGGACTGAATTCTCAATACAACTTCGCGCAGTCCGCCTGACGGCGGAAGTCCTTTCCGGCAGAAAGGACCTACTTACCAGCAGCGGACCTGATCTTCGACCACGGGTGAAGCGACAACAAAACTGGTTGCATCTCATGATTTTCAATGAGCTGAAACTTTCCAACTTCTGCATTTACCGTGGCGAGCACGAATTCAATCTCGCACCGGCCGAAAATCGCGGCAAGCCAAAGCCAGTCGTGCTGTTTGGTGGAATGAATGGCGGTGGCAAGACGACGATTCTGGATGCGGTCCAGCTGGTGCTGTACGGTAAGCGAGCGAAGTGTTCAAAACGTGGCGAGAAATCCTACGAAGACTTTCTCCGCAGCTGTATCAATCATGACGTCGATCCGCAGATCGGGGCCTCAATCGGCCTGACGTTTCTTTACGCCTCCGAAGGAAGCGAGCATGTTTACGAAATCTCACGACTGTGGTCGGCCGGAAACGGTGCGGCGATTCGTGAGCGTGTCTCTGTACTGAAGGATGGCGAGCCGGATCACTGGATGGCCGAGAACTGGCAGACGCTGGTCGATGATCTGATTCCTTTAGGCGTGGCACAGTTGTGCTTCTTCGATGCGGAGAAGATTCGGTTTCTCGCGGAAGACGAGACGAGCAACCAGGCGATGGGAGAAGCGATCAAAGCTTTACTCGGTCTGGATCTGGCGGAGCGACTGGTCGCCGACACGTCAGTTCTGGAGAGCCGCATCGCCAAACGTGTCCGCAAGTCGGATGAGCTGAAGGCACTCGAAGAGCTTGAGGCAACGTGGAAGTCGAAAGAAGAAGTCGTCCAGCGGTTGAAGCAGGACCGGGCCGGAATTGTGCCATTGCTGGAACGGGCCACGAGCCATTCTTACAAGGCAGAGACGGACTTTGCCAAGGTGGGCGGTAAGCACTGGGAGCAACGCGAACAGCGACATCGGCAGCACGGTGAGCTGGAGAAGACTGTTCAGCACTGCGAAGAGTCCCTCGTGAACCTTGCCAGTGGTGCGTTGCCTCTCGCTTTGGTTGGTGACTTGCTGGCTCAGGTCGCTGAACAGGCTCAGCTGGAACGCACGGCGACGGAGTCACATTTTCTGACAACCCTGCTGACGAAACGAGACAGTGAACTTCTGAAGACGCTGAAGGCTGTCAAGGCGGGGGATGAAGTTGTCTCAGCGGCTTCGGAGTTTCTGGAGACTGACCGCACCAAGCGACAGCAATCAACGATTGTCGAACCATGGTTGAATTTGCCGGACGTGTCGGCCCGTCGATTGGATGAACTGCTGGAAACCGGAATCGCGTCGCGATTAGAAGAAGCAAATGACGTGCTCTCGAAGCTGGAAGACGCCCAGCGAGACCTGGATAATGTGCAGCGCAGCCTGACGGCGGCTCCGAAGGAGGATGCCATCAAGGGTGTTGCCGAGAAACTCAAAGCAGCGACGGCGGAAGTGACGGACCTTCAGCAACGTCTCAATCGGGTCGAACGGGAACTGGCTGCCGCAGTCTTTGAAACGTCGGAGTTGGAAAAACAGATTTCCAAACTGAACACACAGCACATCAATGAGAAAGTTCAGAGCGATCAGAATGCCCGCATTGGAGTGCTGGTCAGCAGAACTCAGGAAACGATGAAAGTGTTTCTGCGACGGGCAACGGTGAAAAAGATTGCTCACCTTTCTGATCTGGTGACCAGATCCTTCCGATTCCTGCTGCACAAGCAGGAACTGGTGGAGCGTGTTGTGATCGATCCCCAGAGTTTTGCGATCACACTGATCGACAAGATGGGAACGGTGCTGCAGAAGGATCATCTGAGCGAGGGTGAAAAACAAATCTTCGCGATCAGTGTCTTGTGGGGACTGTCCCAGGCATCGGCTCGGCCATTGCCTGCAATCATTGATACACCGATGGGCCGTCTGGACTCCGAACACCGCCATCAGCTTGTGGAGCGATATTTCCCGCACGCCAGTCATCAAGTCATCATTCTGTCGACCGACACAGAAATTGAAATGAACTACTTCGAGCAATTGAAACCGAGCCTGGCTCGTGCGTATCACCTCTGTTACGACGAAGCAGGCCGCATGACTCGTGTGGAAGAAGGCTACTTCTGGCAGAGGAACGCCAAGGACAACGTGACGGCATGAGCATCAAACAAGTCCGCCTGTCCAACCAGGCGAAAGAGCAGTTGATTCGCCTGAAAACCCGCACCGGGATTCAGCAATGGAATATCCTTTGCCGGTGGGCATTGTGTCTGTCGTTGAAAGAACTGACGCCTCCAACTCCGATCGACATCCCGGCCGACAGCAACGTCGAAATGACGTGGCAGGTTTTTGGCGGGGAACACAACGAACTGTATTTGGCCCTGTTGAAACAACGTTGCAGGAATGATGGCTTGCCAGTGGATACGGAGACGCTGATCAATCAACTCCGACTGCATCTGCATCGTGGAGTCGGCTACATGGCTGTGCATGGGTTCATCAAACGAATCGACGACCTTCTGCGTCTGTCGAAAGAGGAGTAACGATGGCGAAAGAGACTCAGGCACTCGCGCGCAGGCTGCCGGACTGGCCCGGCGCCGCCTTGAGTTCTTCGAGGCGGTCCGCGAGACATTGCAGGGCGGAGGCGATTAAGTGCTGTTGACGCACAACCTGTTCCAGCACCTGGCAGACATCGTTCAGGCGCGACTCCTGAACCTGAAGCCGGGTGAGGATCAAAGGACCGTAAGAATCGTCCCGGACTGCTGTCGCCGGCTGTTCCTCTGCGAGAGGCGCCGTATAGTCGGAGAACTTGATTGTGCGGGCGAACTCAATTCCCTCGACGGCCTCATGGGCCGCCCTCAGCAGTTCATGAATCCGTTCAGATCCCGTCAGCTGCAATGCATCGATCAGCGACAGCTCCGACTCCATTCTCGCAACAAGTTCGACCGCCGCCACTGCCCTGAATTCCTGAACCGGTTCCATCACTGCCTCGAACGGTCGGCAGAGCTGGAACACAAACCGTACATCGCCGATTTCAACCAGATCACCATCCATCAGATGTGCCTGCAGAACCGCAGCGCCGTTGACAAACATCCCGGGGCGTTCCGCGACACAATGGATTTCCGCTCCGCCGGGGCTGACCTGAATGACGGAATGCAGGGCCGGCATTTCGTCGTGGCCCAGCCGGAGATCGCAGCCGGCTCCGTGTCCGATCAGGAAAATGCCTGCAGCGACGGGCCGAAACGGAAATCGTCGGTCGGCGTCGGCGATCCTCAGAAAGGCGACGGTGTCTCCGGGCAGTAAGGGTGTGATGTCGTCCACGACAGAACTCTCAGTCGATACCACAACAGTGCAGGGTTCACAACGCCTGACAACGCTCGCGACAGAATGCCGTATCGAGTCGATCGTCCAACTCAGTTGCATGCGTGAATACTGAATCGGGAAAATCGGGGCTTCTGCGAAGTTCCGAAAAGGACGTCGTAACAGTTTCACGCGGCAGATTCTGCCGAACTTTGAAATGGCCCTGATGGCACACTCAGGACACGTGTGGCCCGCACGACGCCGCGAGAGCCGCGGCAAGCAGACTCGACCAGCCGCAGAGCCGCAACCGCGTCAACGACGCTGATTCCACTGTCCCACATTCGACCCCGTTGGCCCTGGGGACAGTCGAACTAACGCGGAGCATCAGGCTTTGGTGTGGACGATCCCGGAGTGTCGGTTTCGGGGAGGGGGCTGATCGCCGGATCAAGCAGTGGTGGCGACAGTAGCAGCCCGGGAGGTGATCCTCCATCCGGGCCACCGTCTCCGGAAATCACCGGCGGTTCTTCGCTTCCAGTGCTGACCAGCTGCACATTCGGAACCATCATGGCCTGCAAATGGGCATTGAACTCGTGTTCACGTTCGGGATAGTAGCCGTTGAGTCCTTCGAAGATCTTACTCGTGAATTCAAACCGCTCGAGCTGCTTTGCCAAACCTGCCAGTGCGAGCCGATCTTCAATACCATCGCGGTTACGAATCACATTCGCGAGCGCGGCATTGAATTCTTTCTCCAGGACATCCAGCTGATCCACATTCTGCTGCGCAAGGGACGCGAGTTCTGTTTCCCCGGCGGCCCGGGCAAGTTCGACAAAAACTCGATAAAGATCGACGTCTCGAGTTGCCATTTTCAACGCTGGCCGCAGTACCGCGACTGCTTCGACCGCTTTTTCAGGAGTGTTGTGTTTGCGCATGACACGGCCATAAACACAAAGCACGGCTGCGTCATACGGATTCTCCCTGCGAATCTCATCCATCACATCCAGTGCTTCGTTCAGCCGGTTCTCCGATAAATGTACCTCGGCTTTGGCCACGACACCGTTTTGAGGATTGTCAACCCTGTCAACGTACTCGGAGATTTTTTTGTAATTTGCCGTGTGAATGAAGCACTGCACCAGTTTTGTAGCCTTGAGGCCGTTCGTGGGATCCGTCTCGTCAGCGGCGATCGATTGTTCGTAGTCGGTCGCAGCTTCAGCATATTGACCAAGCGTCATCCGGATTTCGGCCCGCATTTGAAGCACATGTGGCAGCAGGTGTTTCTGTTCGGCAAGATGATTCAAGTGCTGCAGTGCTTCCTCCCAGGCAAGGCAATCGACAAGGATTCTGGCGATGCTGACCCGCGCTTCATGTGCGTCAGGGTCTACTTTCAGAACCGATTCAAAGGTTGCGATGGCAGACTTCCGGTCGGTTGCTGCGGCATAGGCTGCGCCCAGCAGTTTGAGTGCTTCGAGTCGACTTGCAGGATCTTCTGCTGCTTCCTTCAGCAAGGGGATGGCTTTCAAAGGCCTCGAAGTGCCCATCCAGTTGATTGCTTCCAGGATCTTCTGCTGCGGGACTCTGTCCGGGAATTGTTTCAGCAGTTCCGAATTTTTCTTCAGCGTAACTCCGTCATTTCTTCCTGCAGCGGCCATTGCATCCTTATAAAGCTGGTCTGCATCTACCGGTATGGAATTGGTGATCACGGAATATCCCACACCGCCGATGATGATGGTCATGATCGTCCAAAGCCACCACGGCACGCCGCCGGAAACGCGGGATCGAACGGCTCGTTGAGGCGGAGAAGTCTGAGGCATGGCTTCGGGATCTGTGGTCAAAGTCGTTGTGCAGGGAATAATGCCGACATTCTGGGGAGAAGACGGGTTGTCTGCAAACCGGAATCTGCGAAACAACGATTTCCATACGGCGTTCGGGCCGTTTTCATTGGAGAATCTCAGTGTGACCGCCCCACACCAGTCGACTGCCGGGAAGTGACTTGCAGCCGACTGCTCGTCCAGGGATGCTTTCTTTGTCCAGGACAACGCCTTTTTATTGAACTCCATGCGATCTGCACATCGCAGGCGGTTCGTCCGCAGACGATTATTTCATGCAGGAATTGCCCTTTTTACAGACTCGCCGCGACTTGCTCGCCGCTCTGAGTCCCATTCGTACGTCGGGGAATCCCAGCCCGGCAGACGATGATGGTCCCAGAGTCCAGCCGTCAGCCGGAAACACGATCCGGCTCTCCACACGGGCGATGGCCTGCGATTTCTCTCTCATCATGAATCCCGGCCCGATTGAGCAGATTGAAGCCGCCGGGGAGATGCTCACCTTGGTGCATACCATCGAAGCGTGGATGAGCATTTACCGGGAATCCAGCGAATTCTCAATCGTCAACCGGCTCGCCGCGGCAGAACCTGTCCCCGTTCGCCGGGGACTCTTCGAACTCCTGAAAATCGCATGCGGGATCCACGAAACTACCGACGGAGCTTTTGATCTTGCCACCGGGGCATTGACTCGGCTGTGGCGGACCTGCCGGTCGCAGCAACGGATTCCTGAGCAAGCGGAAATCGATGCCGCACTTTTTCAGTCCGGGATGGAGCATCTGGAACTGCTCGACGAATTGCAGCGAGTTTCGTTTCGAAGACAGGGTATCCTGCTCGACCCGGGTGCGATTGGTAAGGGTTACGCTTTGGACGAGTGCTGTGAGTGGCTGTCTCGCACAGACCAGGCTCCAAGGTCGTTTCTGCTCCATGGCGGGCACAGCAGCCTGATTGGTCGAGGCCCGCACAATGGTCATTCTGGCTGGCCCGTCGGAATCGGAAATCCACTGTTCACTGAGAAACGGCTGGGAACCTTGCTTCTGCGCGATCGAGCGATGGGGACGAGCGGCTCAAATATCCAGTTCTTCCGGCACCAAGGCCGGCGATACGGCCATATTCTGGACCCGCGCACCGGCTGGCCCATCGAAGGAATGCTGTCCGTGACTGTTTTGGCTCCCACAGCTGCACTGGCCGATGCGCTTTCGACCGCGTTTTTCGTGATGGGTGTCGAAAAAGCCCGACTCTGTTGTGAGAATTGGCCGGGAGTCGGTGCTATCCTGTTGCCGTTTCCGGAGCAAGGGACAAGAGTGCAGCCAACGGTTGTCGGAATCCCGCCGGAGTGGATTGTCTGGGACGAAGACCAGGTGATCCTGCACTGAGGGCAGGCCACGTCGGCTGACGGAGTTCCGGCGCGCCGGGAGACAACATTAACGCCCAGCCCAATCCAACGGACAAAAATCGGAGCATCGTTTCAGTGGCCGAAATTCGTCGATACTCCTTTGCTGCCATTGTGTGTCTCGTCGCTCTGCGAATCGGCATTGGTTGGCAGCTGTTGTACGAGGGTCTGTGGAAAATAGACACATTCAGTTCTCAGGCACCGTGGACCTCTGATGGCTATCTGAAGAGTTCCCAGGGCCCCATGCGCAGCGTTTTCCGCGCGATGACGGGCGACCCGGACGACAAAGCGTGGCTGGATGCAACAGTCGTCGCGGCTCGCTGGGACTCCTGGAAGCAGCGGTTTGCGAAGCACTACGGGCTCGACGAAAAACAAATCGGAAGACTGAATCAACTCATCGACGGGGCTCGTGCCTATGCGGCCTCTCTTCAGGCATTGCCGACAGGAGTCGATTTCAAAGTCGCAGGGATGGAGGGAGTGATTTCCTTCGACGCAAAAACGAAGCAGCTCATCGTCGACGGCAAATATCACCTGCTTCCGACGGAAAAACAGACTCTGGAAGATCAAGTTGCCGACAAAGGAGGCCCGGAATTCGATGCCTATCGAAAAGCCCTGAACGAAGTTTTCACTCGCGCCAGCCGACTGAGCTACAAGGAAAGGATGCGAGCTCATCTGGTCGGCAACCCCGACAACGCCGGACGGATCGATGGTCGAATCGGTCAGCTGCATCTCTACAACGAAATGCTGGGGCGCTATGAGCAGAAACTGACCTCCGCCACGATGGCGTTTGAGTTTGATCACCTCAACAGAACCTGGTCTGACGCAAGAGCCAAGGCAGTGGAACTCGCGGGACCTGTCAGGGCGATGGACGCTGAACTTCGAGCCGAAGCGATGGACGACATTGTGACTGTGGATCAGCTCCAACGAGGCCCTTTGACGGAACCGTGGACGATTCTGAAAATCGTCGACGTCCTTACAATTTCCGGACTGGCCGGGCTGGGCGCATTGCTGATTCTGGGCCTTTTTACACGATTTGCCGCACTCTCAGCGGCGGTGATGGTCTTCGGTTTCTATCTCGCTATGCCGCCGCTTCCGGGTGTGCCGGAAGCCCCGGGCCCGGAACACAGCTTCATCGTCAACAAGAATCTGGTTGAAGTCCTCGCCCTGATGGCTCTGGCATTCGTACCCAGCGGCTACTGGTTCGGACTCGACAAACTGGCAGCCGGTTTTTTCGCGCGAAAGAAAAAAGTGTAATTGGGATGCCTTAGTTTAACGGCAAGCCACAGGCGACGACGGCGGTGCAGGCGTGATCCGCTGTCGCCTTTGGCTTGCCGTTAAACGATTGACCAGAGGCGTGTTCCTCGTCTCATTCCCTGAACAATCAGCCACAACCCACAGAGAACTTCCCCATGGAACTCACACCCGAACAGATACAAATCGGCAAAGATAACTTCAACGAGGCCATCGGGTTCACGCGACGCGACGTGCTGAAAACCGCCGCGGTTGGTGCTGTGGGGCTCGGCGCGCTGTACTTTAACTACGAGAAGCTCAATGGCTCTCCGGTGAAGACCGCGTTTATCGGCTGTGGTGACGAAGGCAACGTCCTGATTACGGAACACCCTCAGGAGTATATGGATATCGTCGCGATCGCGGATCCTCGACCCGGAAATCTGGTGCGGACTGTCAAGGGCAGTCATCCGGAAGCACGAATCGGTCTGATCAAGAAACTCGGTCAGTCGAAGGCCTCATCAATTCAGCAGTATGAGAATCATACGGAACTGCTCAAAGCCCGCGCGGAAGGTAAGGTTGATTTTGAGATGGTTGTCATCGCTGTGCCGTTGAATCAGCACGCTCCGATTGCGATCGCCTGCCTCGACGCCGGTCTGCATGTGCTCACTGAGAAGCTGATGGCACACAACATAACTCAGTGCAAGCAGATGATTCGCAAGGCCGACGAAAAGGGCCTGCTGCTGGCCGTCGGCCACCAGCGGCATTACAGCGTTCTGTACGACAATGCGAATGACCTCATCCGGAAGGAATTGCTCGGCGACATCAAATTCATCCGCGCTCAATGGCACAGAAACAACAGCTTTCCTGGCAAAGACAGCTGGCGCAATTGGGGCATCAAGCCGGAAGCCACA
>JANNGQ010001121.1:0-2796 GCA_031403975.1 Planctomycetota bacterium | reverse complement strand
CAGCCAGCAGCTTCAGCCTCAATGGCAGTAACACAAGTCCCAAAGACATCGTGACTGATGGCACATATTTGTGGGTCGTCAACGACAGCACGACCGACAAAGTGTTCAAGTACACGCTTTCCGGTTCGCTGGTCGCCAGTTGGACGATCGCCACATCGGGCGCGGGCAGCCCGACGGGCATCACGCTCGATCCGGCGAACGTCGCTCACTTGTGGATCGTCGACAGCGGGACCGATCGTGTGTACGAGTACTCAAACTCTGTGAACCAGGCCAATGGCAGCAGCAAGTCGGCTAACGCCAGCTTTGCATTGGCCGCCGGAAACACAAATCCTCAGGGCATTGCCGATCCGCCTCCACAGAGCAGCCTGCTGTTGACGCGGACAAACGCCTTCCCGGGCTCCGGCCCTGTCTCGTCGGCGTTTGTTCCACGAGCCGTCGCCAGCGTGTCCTGGTCGTCTCTTAAAAAAGTGACTTCTGAGCTCTCCGAGCAGGACCATTCTCTCCGCGGCGAATTCACTGAGTTCAGGAACTCGATTGATCGCGACGGCCAGGCTTCTAATCTCGGTGTGTCAAGGAAGCCAACCACGAAACGCCTCGGCGAAGTGTTCGGCCAAAGTGATCACGTCGTATTCAGCGACATCACCTGGAGAGCGGACCTGGATGATCTGTTTGCCGACTGGAACGCCGACCCTTTGCAGCTACTGTTGAGTAACGGCAGGTGAGTGGACAGGACCGCGAATGGGATACACTTTCCGCCGAGATCGATGCGTCCACTTCGAAAGTCATCGCCAGGGTTCCCGCCAACGCGACGGTTTTCTATCTCAATCTGTTCGATGATCGCGATTGTGTTGTGAGCACCGAGTATGTGGAGCAATGAAGCTTCCGAGGTCCTGACACCGGCAAAACCGCAATGCGCGTGCCGCGCCTCTCTGGGCTTGATTCCCGCCATGGAGTTGCGGGGCTCAAAGGGTCGCACATCGAGTGCTGGGCAGCCTCCGCTCGTGAATCTGAAAGACGCCAGGTTCTCTTGACTGCCGAAGCGCCGTTGGCGGACCTACACTGCGGCCTCGAAGACCATGGTCGCCGAGCCACAATCCATGTCCGACGTCACTCGCATCCTGTCGCAGATTGAATCCGGCGATCCGTCGGCGGCCGAGCAGTTGTTGCCGCTCGTGTATGGCGAACTGCGGAAACTGGCGGCGGCGAACCTGGCTCAGGAAAAGCCTGGCCAGACGCTGCAAGCCACCGGACTGGTGCATGATGCGTATATCCGATTAGTCGATGTGGCACAGGCACAGCACTGGACCAGCCGGGGCCATTTCTTTGCGGCCGCGGCAGAGGCGATGCGACGGATTCTGGTCGATCAGGCACGACGGAAAAAAGCTGCCAAGCGGGGCGGTGAGGCACAACGCGAGGAACTGCTCGAATCATCAATCTCAATGGGGCGCCCGGCAGATGAACTGCTCGCCGTGGACGAAGTTCTCGATTGCCTCAGCAAAATCGACCCCGCCGCTGCCGATCTCGTGAAACTCCGGTTCTTCGTGGGACTGAATATGAGTGAGGTCGCCGAGGCGCTCGGAATCTCTGTTCGGACGGCCCACGAAATCTGGGCCTACGCACGCACATGGCTCCGCGAAAAAATCGCAGCGGAATGAGATTTTTCCGCCGGCGGAACAGTTTTTCTGCAGAGTTGGCGGCCGGATTACGCACTGTGAGCAGATCCAATTCCGAAAGCGTTACGTAATGACCGAACGAGAAATCTTCACTGTCGCCTTAACTAAAGACACTGCCGCCGAGCGGGCTGCCTTTCTGGACGAGGCATGCGCGGGCGACGTTGCGCTGCGTCAACGAGTTGAATGCCTGTTGGTTGAATACCTGCGGCTCGGAAGTTTCATGGACGTATCGTCCACGATGAATCAACGCTCGCTCGAACGCCCGGGCACTCAGATCGGCCCTTACAAGCTGCTGCAGCAGATCGGTGAAGGGGGAATGGGCGTAGTTTACATGGCCGAGCAAACCGAGCCCGTCCAGCGAAGGGTCGCTCTTAAGGTCATCAAGCCCGGCATGGACAGCCGCCAGGTCATCGCCCGCTTCGAGGCCGAGCGGCAGGCCCTGGCAATGATGGATCACGTCAACATCGCCCGTGTGCTGGACGCCGGCACCATCGGATTTTCGATTGATGATTTTCGATTTCCGATTGACGGAAAGCAGCCGGAACAGTCTGCAATCGAAAATCAAAAATCGAAAATCGAAAATGTCGGCCGACCCTACTTCGTCATGGAATTGATCCACGGCGTGCCCATCACAAAGTACTGCGACGACCACCATTTGACGCCACGCGAGCGACTGGAATTGTTCGTGCCGGTCTGCCAGGCGATACAGCACGCGCACCAGAAGGGAATCATCCACCGCGACATCAAGCCGTCCAACGTGATGGTCACGCTCTACGACGGCAAGCCGGTCCCCAAGGTGATCGATTTTGGCGTGGCCAAGGCGACCGAGCAAAAGCTGACCGAGCGGACCCTGTTCACGCAGTACGGCACCATGGTCGGCACGCTGGAATACATGAGTCCGGAACAGGCGGAAATGAGCGCCCTGGGGGTCGATACGCGCAGCGACATCTATTCCCTGGGTGTGCTGTTATACGAATTGCTGACCGGCAGCACGCCCCTGAGCAGCAAGCAGATGAAGGAGGCAGCCTATGCCGAGATTCTCCGCATGATCAAAGAAGAAGAGCCCCCCAAACCGAGCACGCGGCTCTCCGATTTGGGCGAGGCGCTGGCGTCGATCTCAGCC
>JANNGQ010001120.1:0-2911 GCA_031403975.1 Planctomycetota bacterium | reverse complement strand
GGCTCGTGATGCGACCACCGTCGGCCGGCGATCCCCAGTGATGTAGATGCGGTCTTCATTGCCGTTGCTGACGTTGGTCATCACGACGCGACCATCACCACCGGTCGTAATCACCTGAGCCCCGCCGTTGTATCCCGCCATGCTGCGGATGCCACCCGTGTGAATCGGCCACGAGCGGATAATCGACGTCCGCATCATCTGCACCGTCCTGTCGTCGCCCGTTGAGACAAGTGTCAGCCCGTCATTCAGGTACCTCACAGAGCTGGCCGCTGTGCCCGCGGCATGTTCGGATGATGATTCCAGCAACTGACCACTGCTGACATCCCAGACTCGGACGATGCCGTCCGCACAAGCTGTCGCAGCACGAGTGGAATCTGCAGAAATCGAAACCGAACGGACTGCACCAGGATGCTCGATCGAATGCTTCAGAGCGCCGTCTGCGGTCATCCGGATGTGCAGCGTTTTGTCTGCACCGACAGAACACACAAACAGGCTGTTCGGCGACATCGTGACCTCGGCCACCGGACCGGTGTGACCTTCGTAGATGCGGGTATCGGTGCCGTCGGTGAGATTCCACAGCCGAATCTTTCCGTCGCTGCCTCCGCACAGCGCAAATTGCTGATCAGGAGTGAAGGCGGCCGCGGTGGCTCCGTTCGGAATGTCCTCCCGAATCCTCAGCAAAGCTCGTTGAACAAGGACGCCTTCATTGCCGGTGCCTGTGGCGATCAGAGAACGCTGATCGACTGCAGTCCAGTCGGCTTCAATGACAGGAAAGGGAGTCGCCAGCTCTTCATGAATCCGTCCGGTCTCGATCGAAATGATCCGGACTCGCGGCTGACCATCGCAGACTGCCAGCAGTTTTCCCTCGCGGTCGAATCTGGCCGACGTCAATCCGGCGATCGGCGGCAGAGTCTTCTGAAGCGCGCCATCGATCGCAAAGACATGGATCTGCCCGGAGTCGCTGGTGGCCAGAAAGGATAGACCTGACGATGCAACATCCAGACTTTTCAAGGCACCGCCCGGAGCAGCAATGGCTGCGATGGCCGATCCGTCCCACTTGAGCCGCAGCACCTGTGATCCGGTTGCAGTCAATGCCAGCAGTCCCTGATCCGGTGTCAAACGGGAAAGCTGAATCACGGCAGTGCCGTCCGGCAACTTGAATTCCCACGCCGCCTTCGGCCGTTCCTCTCCGGCAGCCGGCTGCTGCTTCGGCAACGGGAGAGTCCAGCTTCGAATCACTCCGTCGGTTCCCGCGGTGATCAGACTGCCGCGGTCTGCAGAAAACGTCACCGCCGTGATCGCCGCTGCGTGCGCCGTCACAACACCTTCCGGCGCGCCGTTGGCAGGGTTCCAGACCCAGACGGTGCCTGTCGCATCGCCCGACGCCAGCAGCGCATCGTCGTCGCGGATTGCGATGGCTCGCAGCGGCTGAGTGTGATTCCCGAGTGACAACAAGGAACCCCCGGTGCTGTTCCAGATTCTGGATGTCATATCATCAGAAATCGTGGCCATCCACTGTCCGTTCGCGGCGCTGGAAAGGCCCCGGACCGGCGCAGAATGTCCAGGCATCAGAGTTGTTGCCATGGGCTGTTTCCAGAGTCTCGCGGTTCCGTCAGCACCGGTTGTCAGAAACCGCAGAGAGTCCGGATGCACGGCAGCGTCGGTGATTGCTCCTTCATGACCGGCAACGGTTCCAATGACCGAACCGTCGTTGACGTTAAGCAGCCGAGCGCGACCGTCAGAGGTGCTCATCACCATCCATACAGCGTTTGGCGAAACCGCCACATCCGTCAGCGGCGCGTCCGATCGGGAAAATTCACGGACGGTTTCAGCGGTCTGCAGATTGATGAGTCGACAGGCACCGTTGTGACTGGCACAGATCGCCAAAGGCTGGCCGATGAGGATACTGACCGACAGACCAGCTTCATCCAGCGTTGTGACGAGCTTCGGAAGCGCTGGCATCAGTTGCCAGACCCGCACAGCCCCGTCGTCGCCGGCAGACACGAGCTGCTGATTGTTGTTCGGAAACAGGATGCCGTTGACGCTGCCAGAATGCGCCTGCAGTTTTCCGAGCGGGGATTCAAAGTCCGGGCTCCAGAGCCGGATGACACCCGCGGCATCTGACGAAGCAAAGCAGACTCCGTCATTGCGGAACGCTGTCGCCAGTGCCTCCGCCAGATGCCCGCTGCGACCGCTCGACGATACCGCCGTTGCGCCGGGTTCAGGTTTTACAGCAAGATCGATCAGCCGCACCGAGTTATCAGCGGCCGCAGCCAGCAGGGACTTGCCGTCCGACGAATATGTAATGTCACGAACTGCCGATCCGGAATCCGTCAGACTTCGCAGCGGTCGGCTCAGCGGCAGGTCCCAGACGCGCAGCGTGTTGTCCTGAGCTCCTGTGACCAGAGTCCGTCCGTCTCCACTGATCGCGACACAATACAGCGGCCCGGTATGTTGGCCGTAGGATCGCAGCTCCGCTCCCGTGGCCGCATCCCACAGCCTGGCCGTCTGATCCGTGCTGACCGTCACAACTCGTGTGTCATCCGCCGCAAACGCCGCCATCATGACGGCACCGCCGTGACCACTCAGAACAACGGGTTCCTGCGCCACGGCCGCGTCAAACGCATCGATCGCGAATGCGAAGGCGGCCGCTGCGATCAGCAACAGCTTTTTCAGGACGTCGTACGTTGCCGAAACCATGCAAAACAACTCCACACCTTCACTCGCCGTCGCCGCCGTCACTCGGAAGAACTTGTTGTTAAGGGCGCGACAATCACTTGAAGATCTCATCCCTGTTCTTGATAACCATGCCCTCCTTAGTCTCCATTTCACTGAGCAGTTCCCCGACCCGTTCTTTTGAGAGCACTTTCCGCACCCAGAGCGCTCGCAGGATTCCGGGCAGGTCGAGGCG
>JANNGQ010001119.1:0-3876 GCA_031403975.1 Planctomycetota bacterium | reverse complement strand
GTCTCATGGCGGGGGGGTCATATGGCTCGCGTCTCGTCCACGTTCGCCGGCATGCGCTGCGGCATGAGCAGCAGCATGCTGACAACCGGCCAGAGCGCGGCGCCGATCAGGCGCTGCCGGGGGCTGCGCTGCTGCTGGTGCCGATTCTGATTCATATCCTCAGTCGGATGCGATACAAGAAAGTGCGTTTTGCGGCGATGGAGTTTCTGCTGGAAAGTGACGAGCTCAACCGCCGTCGGATTGTGCTGGAGCAACTGCTGCTGCTGTTTCTGCGAGTGCTTGCCGTGCTGCTCATCGCGATTCTTGTTGCACGACTCGTCATTGATCCGAACCGATTGCTGATGCTGAGAGGAGCCAGTGTGCATCACGTGGTTCTTCTGGATGATTCCCTTTCGATGCGCGACAGAGAAGGTGATAAGAGTGTTTTCCGCTCGGCCCTCGTGACGATGGAGAACATGCTGGCAGAAGGCAGTCGGCAACCTGGTTCGGCTCGCGTGACTGTGCTGTCGATGACTGATCCGCGGCGGCCGATTGTGTCCGACCGAGTGCTTGATACGACGCTGGTTCAGGAACTGCTGCCGAGGCTGCGCAACCTGACCTGTTCCTGGAGAGCCGCCTCGCCTGTCGACGCGCTGAATGCTGCGAAGGATATTCTGGCAGCAGACGGAAGTGCGGCCCCTCAGGTGCATGTATTGACGGATCTCAGGGCATCGGACTGGAACGGCCGGCCTGAAGTCGCCGCGGCTCTGGAATCGCTGAAGACGATCAGGGCGTCAGTGGACGTGATCAAAGTCGTGCGTGATGCACGTCCGAATGTGGCGCTGCAGCATTTGACGTCAGAAACGCTGGCGGTGGCACAGGGAATCCCCTGGCGGATGAATCTGACACTGAAGAACTTCGGCGCTTCGAAAGTCACGGGCCTGCGCGGAAGCGTGCTGCAGGATGGCGTGGCATTGCCAGGAAAAATACTGATTCCGGATCTGGAACCATCGGCTGAGTTGCAGGTGTCACACGACCTGGCATTTGATTCTGAAGGCCGCCATCAGGTCGAAGTCAGACTGGAAGATGATGCTTTGCG
The DNA here is from genome assembly GCA_031403975.1 of Planctomycetota bacterium. GTDB lineage: Bacteria > Planctomycetota > Planctomycetia > Planctomycetales > Planctomycetaceae > SXXK01. The sequence continues at coordinate 2,798 of JANNGQ010001119.1, read as the reverse complement.
AGAAGACAACAGCCGCTTTGTCGCTGTCGATGTGACCGAACGCCGCGCAGTTTTGATCGTGGATGATGAAGGCCAGCAGGAAGACGCCGCTTTCGTCGCGGCCGCTCTGAGCGCAGATCCGTCGTTGACGGGACTGAGCAGCGATGTGCGTACGTCACAGGCTCTGTCATCCGTCGATCTGAACAAGTACGACTGTATCTATCTGCTCAATGTGCGGGATCTGCCTGCGGACTTGACGCTGCTGGTGGCGGAGTATGTTCGCAGCGGCGGCGGGATCGCCTGGTTTCCTGGCGATCAGGCGAACAATCACTGGTATTCTGACACGCTGCGTGAGCCGTCGCTGAAACTGTTTCCGGTGCCGCTCGGAGTGGTGCAGGAGATCGATACAGATCCGGCTGTTCCGGGATCAAAAGACCTCGCCCCGTTCGTCAATCCCGTCTTTGAACAGCACCCCGTGTTTGTTGTTTATAACACTCCGGACAGTCCGTTTTCCGAGACGGTGCAGATCGCCCGCTGGCTGCAGGTGACCGATGACTGGAAACCTGACGATGTCGAACGCCGCGACGGAATTCACACGCTCGCCCGCCTGGAGACCGGTCAGCCGATCGTGTTTGAACATGCTGTCGGCAAAGGCAGTGTATTGACGTTCCTCACGGGTGCCGGTCGACGCTGGAGCAACTGGCCGGTGGCTCCGGCCGCGCCGGGTTATGTGGTCACGCATCTGCTGATTCACCAGCACCTGCAGCGTGCGACTGACAGTGTCGAGCTGCAGGAACTGACCGAACCGCTGCGTCTGGAATGGCCTGTCGGAAAGTTCACTGACAGCGTTGAGGTGTTCCTGCCAGAGGCCGGACCTGATGACGAACCTGTGGCCGAAACATTTGTGCGATTGCAGGCGACTCCGGTGAAGCCGACGGAATCGACTCCTTTGATAACGCCCGAAGCACCTTTATCTGCTGAGTCGTCGGGCAGCGCCGCGGCTGCCTCGGGCGAAGAGCAGCTCGCCGTCACGGTGACTCAGGCTGAAAGGCCAGGCATTTACAGAGTGCGCCGGTTTGACACCGAAGGAAACATCAATGACTTGACGATTGCCTTGAACGTACCGATTTCCGAAAGCTCGCTGGTTCTTGCAGATTCGGCGCTGATCACTCAGCGGGCGGAACTAAGTCATGTCCGTATTCTGGAGGCCGATTCTGCAGAAGCATTGGGCGGTTCCGAAGCCGGCCGTGAAATCCGCTGGGTACTTCTTGGTCTGCTGATCGCCGCACTGATCGCCGAACAGTTGCTCGCGCTTCGCCTTAGCTGCCATCCGGAGGCGGCGTGATGAACTTTGATCATGAGTCGTATTCTGCTTCGCTCGCCGTCGCACAGTCTCCGATCGAAACTCAGTCGTTTCAGACGACGGAACTGGATCTGCCCGAATCAACTGCCGGGATCCTGCTGCTCGTCGGCGGATTAGCGGCGGTCGCAGCGCTGATGATTCGGACATCACTGCGGGATTCGAGATTCCTCAAACGCTTCTCACGAGTTCTGTTGTTGATTCCGCGGTTGCTGGTTCTGGTGCTGTTGCTGGTAATCCTGCTGAATCCTCAGCGACGTACGCAACTGAATCGTGTTGAGAAATCACGGGTCGGCCTGATTCTGGACACTTCGCTGTCGATGGCCTGGCCGGCGAATGATGCTGCAGCGCCGTCCGGTGATCAGTCGAACGCTGAAACACGAGCAGACGCGGCACTGAAATCACTGATTGAATCCGGAGTACTGGCGGAACTCAGCAGGACTCATGCGGTGTCAGTGTACACGTTCGATTCCACACTCGCCGGCCCGTGGGCGATTGCCTCGGACAACAGCGTTCGTTTTGTTGATGCTGACCGGGGTTCGAGCGGCGACGGTGCCCAGCCGGACGCGGCTTCGTCCGGCCCGACAACGCTGTCTCTCGACGAACCGGGCAGCGGAGTATCAGGAGGCATCGCCGATCCTGCGGCGATTGCTCAGTGGAAGACAGTTTTTCAGCCCCGTGGTGCGGAAACTCGTCTCGGCGAATCGCTGTATCAGCTCATCGGGCAGCTTTCGGGTCGGACGCTCAGCGGTGTCGTCCTGGTGTCTGACGGTCGCTCGAACGCCGGTGTCGATATCGAACCGGCGCACACCCGGGCTGAGCGTTCCGGCACACGGCTGATCAGTGTCGGAGTCGGCAGCCAGACGCCGCAGATGAATCTGTGGGTCTCCGGAATGCAGTCGCCGACAGACGTCCATCAGGGCGATCCGTTTGACGTGACCGTGATGCTGCAGGGCAGCGGTTCGACCGGGCAGCTGGCCACGATCCGCCTTTTCCAGCAGACCTCGGAGGGAGATGGCAAAGATCGGCGTCTGATCGCGGAACAGACTCTGGAATTTGGCGACGATGCGATTCCTGCGTCAGTCCGATTCAATCAGCAGTTGTCGGTTCCCGGCAAGTACGACTTCATCGCCCGCATTGAACCGGCTGCCGGCTCAACGGAAATGACGGCCGACGACAATGAGCGCCGCCGGACGATCGAGGTCACCGATCGACGAATGAAAGTCCTCGTCATTTCCAGCGGCCCGATGCGGGATTATCAGTTCGTCCGCAACACGTTGTTTCGACACAGCGGTGTCGAATCCGACGTCTGGCTGCAGTCGGTGACAGATGAGAATCTCGGCTTTGACGAGTCCTTGCAGCAATGAATCGAAGCATGGGTTCGACCTATCTTCGGTAGGTCGACTTTGCCACTCTTAAGCTCAGCCTGTCCTCAGGAAGAGCTCCACGTAGGTCAGCC
>JANNGQ010001118.1:0-5203 GCA_031403975.1 Planctomycetota bacterium | reverse complement strand
AAACGTACACTGCTGCAATTCCAAACAGCATTCCGATCCGGCCCGCTTTGTTTGTAACACCAAAGCCAAAGAACAACGGAATCGGAAGATTAATGACGAACATGCATAACCATGCCCAATGGGGCTTCAAGGGCCGTTCGTGAAGACGCGAATTCTCGTGTGTGTCCCTGACCGTGGGAGCAGCAAACGGGTTTTGATCCTGTTCCACCGACATTTCTGATTCTCTGATACTGTGGTTGCGAAAGTGGTGCAGTAGCCGCTGAACCACCGGGGCAGGCCCGGTGGCGTGGACCGAGTCAGCGGAATGGCGCTAGCCACCGGTGTCTGTTCGTGAAACCTGCTAAACACCGGCGGCTAGCGCCGTGCCGCTGACTATTCACGAGCTGCAATCACGGGCTGCACCCACGCGCGTTCGAAGTCACCAGCTTCCGACGGATTCGCTTGCTTCCGTGACGACGTGACGAGTGCCCGCACATAGATTTCCGAGCCATCCAGCGGATACTCGGCCGAGTTACCTTCGACGGACTTCAGGACAGTACCCACTTCTGCGCTGTAGCGGCGAGTCAACGATGCGGCTTGTGCGGGATCAACAGTGGCCGGTTCGGACGTCTGATCGAATCCTTTCCTGGTCCCGATGAAGTCAATGCGATACGTCACGCCGGCTTCTTCCGCGACATCAACCGTCAGCGTGTTGTCAGCGAAACGAACGGCATCGAGATGCACGCCGGACGTCGAATAGAAGTGACCGGCCTCAAGCGACGCCACGAGCGCATCCGGCGTCAGCGTCTCCGCCAGAACCATGACCCAGCCGCGTCCCGGCTGAGCCGCTTTTCCGGGCGTTGTTTCGAAGTAGCTGTGCCCGTCATCCGTGGACAGACCGTACATCACCGGCAGATTCAGTTTCGCCAGTCGCCAGGTATTCATGATGTCCCATATGCGTTCCGTTGATGCATGTTCTGCGTCGCCGCTGTTGTGGACGCCGGGGTGTCCGTTGTAGACCTCAAAGAAGTTCTCGCCAACGATCTGCATCAGCTGTTCCGCCGTGATGGCATAGCCGAAATTCGGATGGTTGAGATGCACGAGCGTCCGTACTCCGGTGCGCTCACGCCGCGAGATGACCGCATCAACATTGCGCTGCATCACGTCCACGATACTGTCGCCCTTCATGGGCGGCAGCAGTTCGAGCGTGTTCGTGGCACAGAAGTGGACCGGGTGCTTGTTGAAGGAATCCGATATCTCCTCGCCTTGGATCAGCAGAAACTCCTGCGGAATGGCCAGCTGTTCGAAGACTTCATCAAACGTCTTCAGACGCACCTCCTCGACGCTTTCCGTGGTCCGGGTCTGTACCCAATCGCCAGGAAATGCGGCCGTCAGTTTCTCAAAGGCGCTGCGTCCGCCCTTGTTCTTGTTGATCTCGACCCACCGTTCATTCTGCAGCAGTGTGTTGTGATCGGTGTAGACCAGAAACTGGTAGCCCTGTTCCCTGTACCATGCTGCGATCATCTCCGGATAGTTGTCACCGTCGCTCCACAGCGAATGAGTGTGCATGTTGCCTCGCAGCCAGCGCGCCTGATTGCCGGCCTGCAGTTGAAAGTCCTGCCCAGGTGCCATCGCCGGGCACATGAGGAACAGGGCAATGCACAAGAAACGAACACGGGAAACTGCAGGCACGGCATTGTCTCCTCGGACGGAACAAAATGGACGCTGGTCGCCAGGCAATGCTATCGGACAAGATGAAGATTATCGAGGAGCAGCACCGCTCCTGCCGGCATTCCGGGCATGTACAGATCGACCATCGAGATCCGATCCAGATGCGTTTCCCGGTTGGCCGGGGCGGAGGCGATATCAGAAAGTGCAATGCGGACTGTCACGGTTGTCTCCGCCTGAATCCTGACTGTCCGGCGAAACCGATCCAGGGGATCAAATCCGCTGGCCGGATGCAGACCGTCAGAGATGCTGATGCCCAGCATCAAATCCTTCGCCTGCGGGTTATGAATCTGAAACGCGAATTCGGAAAAGCCTGTCCAGTCTGCAACGGGCCAGATCAATGATGCCCCGGGAAATCGCGTGCCCGGCTTCGCCGTGATCTGCAGCGATTTTCCGCCGTGCGACGACCATGCCGTCGTAATCCGCACGTCCGCTTCGTGCGGCATCCACGCTCCCGATTCCCGATCCCGCTCGAACGAAGCCAGTAGTGGAAACTCCTGATGCTGCCTCCGACATTCCTGCAGTTCAAGTGCAGCGTTGATGCCCGGAATGCCAATCAACGTCGGGACGATTGCTGTCAGGAGGAACCGGTCGCGCAGTCGCCGCATTTTGCGGCCTGCGCACCAGAAGAAACCGGCCAGCAGCCCAAGGCCGTTTGCCGCGACGTCCACCAATGACGGTTGTCGGGCTACCAGTTGCTGTGCCAGCTCGCAGATCAGACCGATCCCCCAAAGCGACGCTGCAAGCAGTGCCAGGCGTGAAAAGTTCAGGGGCCAGGATGCCGAAGACGCTGAGTTCCATCCGATCGAACGAGGATCAAGCATTGCTGCGCTGCCGAGATACACAGCAAAGAACGAGGGTGCATGGGCCAGATCAAAGATCGCCGCCCAGTGACGTCCGTGGACGGGAAACGGAGACACGAGCACTACCGCCAATGCAATCACAGGGATCAACAGCAGACCCGGACGAATACTGCCGGAACTGCTCCGCACTGCCGTCGCAGGCTCGTCGGCATCCCGCAGGCTGGACTCAGTCATCGGCTCCGCGTCCCTGGCGTCTCGTCAGATAATCTCGTTTCCTGTAACCCTGCTCGCCAGCGCCTGGAGTGTCGGAAGAGGCAGAGCCGTTTCGGCATCCGGTTCGACCGGAATCAGTAACTGCTTCACGAACTGCAGGAATTCGGACAAACCCTCACCCGTGACGGCAGAGCAGTGAATCGTCGAGGACAATGTCACGGAGTTGTCTTCAATCGCACTCTCCATCCCGTCATCGATCGCCCGTGTCTGCGGCAATAGATCACACTTATTCCGCAGCCACACCACCGGAACGTGACAGTCGCTGATCTGCTCGGTCAGTATTGCAGCACCACAATCCGAAGTCGAATCGGTCACGACACAAATGACATCGCAATGCTTGAGGACGTCGAGCGCCAACTGCATTCCGACCGATTCCAGCGGGGACTCTGCTTCTGCGCGGACACCGGCTGTATCAATGAGACGAAAGGTCCAGCCCGCGAACACGATATCGACTTCGACCAGATCTCTGGTCGTTCCGGGAATCGTGGACACGATAGACCGCTGCATCCCTGCCAGAGCATTGATCAGCGACGATTTGCCGGCGTTGGGCGGGCCGACCACTGCAATTCGCCAGGGTTCCGTCAGGTGTTCGGCGACAGAACGCCAGCGATCAAGATGTGCTGCCGCGGATTGGTGTTCTGCAGTCGTGACCGGCTGCCGCGCCAAGTCAAGAATGTTTCTGAGACTGTTGTTCCTCTGCGCCAGAACCAGGCCTGCGGTTTTCCATGTGCGACAGTGAGGAAGACTCAGGAACACAGCCGCGTGGATGTCATCCCGAGATTCTGCGATCGGACACGTTCTTGAAGATTCGGCTGCGGCACCGCGATCCGTCAAGTCGTTCATAATGCGGCGGATGGCTGCCGCGCCGCCGTGACAGTGAATCTCCCAGCATCGATCGAGGGTTCGAACGAGGATGACATCTTCTCCTTTCCAGCGCCCGAAAATGATGCGACCGATCGGGACGTGGGCAATTTCCCGCGGTGGATCGGCAATAAACAGCGACAACACGGCAGCAGCTTCCTCGTGAGTTGGCACTGTGACATTTAAGACGGCGACAGCACCTGGTCCGGGCGCAGTGAGGACGCTGATTCGTGTATCGAAAGTTGTTTCCGCGATTGTCGTCAATGGAAATGGTCCTGCCGGGACTTGAGTGGCTGATAGAATTCTTGTAGCCGGATTCGTGAGAATTCGGAGGTGACTTGGTGACTCTGACGTCTCCCGATTTCGGCTACAAACACATTCGCACATCTTGCATTGCGGAAGACTCTTTACGGCGTCGGCAGGGGGTCAACCACCCATACATTGCCAGGTACCAATGCCTGTCGGCGTTCGTGCCACAAGATTCCCGTCGTCGGCAAACCCGCCAGAGGTGTCGGCGAACAGCCTTTTCGGCTGTTTCCGCTGCCCATCCGCAATTTTCCCGCACAGCCTTGTGACTTGGCGCGTTGAGACTGGTAAGATTGCCTGACGACAGAATCGTAACCTGCTCAACCATTCCCGGATGATGACCGATGTCAGATTTGCTGCTCAAACTTGCAACTCGCCCGCTTTTCGCCTGGGTTCCCGGCTGGATGGAACTGGTGATTGTGCTTGTGATCATCATGATGCTGTTCGGCAATCGACTGCCCAGTACCATGCGGTCGCTGGGCCACCTTCTCCATCACCTCGCCTCCCTTCGTCGTCCATTCAACCGGTGCCACCATTCTCGGAAACCTGCCCGCACCCACCGTCAGCCTCCCGGTCAAGAACACCCCGCGCCAGGTCACCCCGCTTTCCCTCGGCCGCAACATCGGGCCCTTCCGGGAGGGATACCCGCTCCAGATCAACCTTCAAGGGCCCGGAACTGTGACCGTTGATCCCGTCATGGATTTCTACCCGGCGAACACACCCGTCACGCTCACCGCCGTTCCAGACCCCGGCAAATTCTTCGTCCGCTGGACCGGCGCCCTTTCCTCGGTCAAGAATCCCGCCACCTTCACGATCTCCAGCTCATCCCCAGTCACCGCCCGCTTCAGCGACCGCGGAGTGTCCGCGACGGTCACTTTCTGGCCGTCTGAATTCAGTCAGGTCCGCGGCCAATACCGGCGGACCACCATGGGCATCGGCCCCAGCTTCGACGAGTTTTTCCTCCAGCTGCAGTTCGCAATCGGCGCGCATGGCGTGCATGTGTTCTAGGAGATCGAGTCCATGAAACGAGCCCTCGTTGCTCTCGCACTCTCGCTGCTCGCCGGCAGCTCATTCGCCGCGCCCGCGAAACTCGAAGTGGTTACCTCCAGCTCCGACCTCGCCTCGATCACGCGCGAGGTCGGCGGTGAGTTCGTCCAGGTCACGTCCATCGCACGCGGCTATCAGGATCCTCACTTCGTCGAGCCCAAGCCCAGCTTTCTGCTCCTGCTCAGGAAAGCCGATCTGCTGGCGGT
>JANNGQ010001117.1:0-3901 GCA_031403975.1 Planctomycetota bacterium | reverse complement strand
GCAGTCACGAGGCCGCTGAAATCTGGCGGATGCTGGGTTCACTGGAATTGCTGGATCAGGCGATCCGCATGGAACTCGGCGAAATGATCGTCGACCTGATCAACCGCGCGGCATTCGAACCCATTCACAGGGCTCTGATCTGGTGCCTTGGCCGGATCGGCGGTCGAGTCCCGGTGTACGGCCCGCTCAATCTTGTCCTTCCCGCGACCGCAGTCTCTGACTGGATTGACGTTCTGTTGCGCACGAGTGACCTGCAGGACTCCGGCGTACAGCTGACGCTGATGCAGCTCAGCCGCAAGACGGGCGACCGCTTCAGAGACACTGACGATCCGCTTCGCAACCGTGTACTCAGTGGGCTGACGACCGCGAACGCACCGCAGCATTATCTTCAGCTGATCTCCGAAGGCGGTTCGTTGCGTGACGAAGAAGCAGGATTCATTCTTGGAGAATCTCTGCCTGCGGGGCTGCGCCTGGCAGAGCAGCACTGACCGGCGGGACGACCATGATCACACGTCAATGCATCTCCTGTTCGGACGATGATCAGCGAACGACGTTGTGGACCACGTGACCATGCACGTCCGTCAGCCGAAAGTCACGACCCGCGTAGCGATACGTCAATCGTTCGTGGTCGAAGCCCAGCAGATGCAGAATTGTGGCGTGCAGATCGTGGATATGCACACGGTTTTCGACGGCATTCCAGCCAAGTTCATCGGTGGCTCCGTGAACCATACCTCCCTTCACGCCTCCACCGGCAAGCCACATCGAGAACCCGAAGTGATTGTGATCCCGGCCGGACCCGATTGAAGAAACTCCGGGCGTGGGGATTTCGACCGTCGGCGTGCGCCCGAACTCACCGCCCCAGATAACCAGAGTGCTGTCAAGCATTCCACGCTGCTTCAGATCCCGCAGCAGTGCACCGATCGGCCGGTCACACTCACCAGCCAGGTCCCGGTGGTTCTTCTCGAGTGTATCGTGTGCATCCCACGGTTGTCCGGCTCGCTGCCAGACCTGAAGGAATCTCACACCGCGTTCCAGCAGTCGCCGAGCCATGAGCAGCTGCCGACCATAAACGGTGTCGCCATACATCTCACGCACGGATTCAGGTTCGTTGCGGATATCAAATGCATCCGTGGCCTCGGACTGCATCCGGTACGCCAGTTCGAACGACTGAATCCGGGCGTCCAGCTGCGCGTCATCGGGACGCTGAAGCCGATGTCGCTGATTCAGCTGTTGCAACAGGTCGAGCTGAAGTCTCTGCCGGCCCGGCGCGACGAACTCGTTGCGCAGGTGTTCGACAAGTTTCTCCGGAGCGGACTGGTTCGTGTCGATGAACGTTCCCTGAAACGCTCCCGGAAGGAACGACGACCGCCAGTTCTGGGCGCCGACTGTCGGCTGGCCGCCGGGGCACATCACGATGAAGCCCGGCAGATTCTGATTCTGAGTTCCCAGACCGTAGGTGACCCAGGAACCCATGCTGGGACGAGCCTGCCGACCGTCGCCGCAGTTCATCAGCATGAACGACGGTTCGTGATTCGGGACGTCTGCGTACATCGAGCGGATGACGCAGATATCGTCGATGCTGTGTGCGACATTCTGGAACAGTTCGCTGACCTCGATTCCGCTCTGACCATGCCGCGCAAAGCTGAATGGGGATCCGAACGCGGCTCCCGTGCGACGTTCAGTGCGATGCGATGCCGGCAGGAGACGGCCGTGATACTGGCTCAGGACCGGCTTCGGGTCAAAGGTATCGACATGAGACGGACCACCGTTCATGAACAGATGGATCACCCGCTCCGCCCGTGCTGGAAAGTGCGGCTGATGCGGCGCCAGCGGGCCGGATGCTGCCGTATCGGCACGAACCGAATCCCGGCTCAGCAGTTCAGCCAGCGCGAGCGAACCAAATCCCATGCCCGCGCGATTCAGCAACTGGCGGCGATTCCACATGGATGAATCCATCGTTTGCGAATAAGCCTTCGGAACGAGTGGACCGAAAAACTTGTTTTGCGAAATAGCCGGATTCGTGAGAATTCGGCGGTGACCCAGTAACTCCGAAGTCTCACGACTTTAGCTACAAACGAACAGCCGTATGTTTCATTGCGGAAAATCCTGTACGGCGTGGCCCCGATGGCACTCACTCTGTGGAACAATTGTCCCAATTGTTCATCCGGTCGCATACGGAACAGTTGAGACAACTGTTCTACACTGTGGCGAATCCGCCAAAGTAAGTGCCATTGGGCGTTGCCCACCGCGCCTGCCCACTGAAAATCCGGCTAAGTCTGGTAATCGTTGTCCCTGTTTGCGTAAAGTGTCAAGTCTTGCCGTCGTCCTGCGATCTCCGGAAGGCGATTATGGTCTGTTCGCGAATTCCTGTCGTCTGTGCCTTTATTGCGTCTGTCGCAATGATTGCTGTGACGTCGTCCCGGTCTGCAGTTGCGCAGACCACGACGGTCACATTGCGCGATGATGCCGTATTGTCCGAGTCATCGGATTCGCCGCAAACGCCGGTTGAGCCGGATTCAGCGTACTTGCAGATCGTCAAGCCTCTGCTGCATGCTCGATGCGTGTCCTGCCACGGTGCGCTGAAACAGGAAGCCGGAATGCGGCTGGATACGGGTGCTCTGGTTCGCAAAGGCAGCGACAACGGCGTGATTTTTACGGCCGGTCAGACCGAAGGCAGTCGTTTACTCGCAAAGATCACTGCCACTGATCCCTCGGAACGAATGCCGCCGCTGGGTGATCCGTTGTCGAACGAGCAGGTCGAGCAGATCACAGCGTGGATTCAGTCGGGAGCTCATTCACCCGAGGATGAACTGCCAGAAACATCCCCGAAAGAACACTGGTCCTTTCGACCGCTGTTGCGTCCGGAAGTCCCGACCGTGGACGGTCTCACAGCTGCCGCAACCGACATCAGGAATCCCGTCGATGCGTTTATTGCCGCGAAGCATTCTGCATCGGGACTGACGGCTGTGGCTGAAGCTCCAAAGCATGTCCTTCTCCGTCGCGTGTATCTGGATCTGATTGGTCTGCCGCCGACTCGCGAGGAACTTCTGGCGTTTCTTGCAGATGAATCACCGGATGCATACGAATCCGTCGTTGACAGACTGCTGGCCGATCCCCGACATGGCGAGCGCTGGGGACGGCACTGGATGGACATCTGGCGTTACGCTGACTGGTACGGTCGGCGCACGGTCCCGGATGTCTGGAACAGCGCACCGCAGATCTGGCACTGGCGCGACTGGATTGTGAACTCGCTGAATAGTGACAAAGGCTATGACCGGATGATCCAGGAAATGCTGGCCGCGGATGAAATCTGTCCGGAGGACACCACAGCGACAGTTGCCACCGGTTATCTCATTCGCAACTGGTACGCGTTGAATCCCAACGACTGGATGCGGAATACCGTCGAGCACACTGGTAAGGCGTTCCTCGGTCTGACATTCAACTGTGCTCACTGTCATGATCACAAGTACGACCCGATTGCGCAGGAGGATTATTTCCGACTGCGGGCGTTCTTTGAACCGATGAATGTCCGGCAGGACCGACTTCGGGGACAGGCCGATCCGGGACCGTTTCAGGAATACGGATACTCTGTACTGCGGAAGGTGCAGCGACTGGGAACCGTCTCGATCTTCGACAAATCGCCGGACGCTCCGACGTGGTTCTACACAGGCGGCGACGAACGTAATCGCGTGACTGACCGCGGCTCGATCGTCCCGGGTGTTCCTGCGTTTCTTGACGATGCATTTGCAGGGGTTATCGCAGTTGAACATCCTGCGACCGTTCAGTTTCCCGGTCTCCGCGCGGAAATGACAGATTCACTTTTGGAACAGATTCGCACGGCGATTCTGCAGGCGGAGGCGGCGCTGTCAGAAACCTCACTTCCAGCAGCTGCCCATGAGAC
>JANNGQ010001116.1:0-7149 GCA_031403975.1 Planctomycetota bacterium | reverse complement strand
GCGTCCGCCGTCGGAGTATTCGCAAATGCTCAGATAGGCGCGCATGAGCATCAATCCACGTCCGCTTGGCCGCTCAATAAATTCCTCAAGGGTCGGATCCGGCACATCCTCCGGTTCAAACCCGTCGCCCTGATCAGAAATCATGACGCGGATTCTCGATGGGTCGATTTCACAGTTGACTGTGACCACCTTCAGCGGATCGAGCTTGTTACCGTGGCGAATCGCATTGGTCAGTGCCTCTTCCAGCGACAGTCGCATGGCAAACACATCCCGAATGCTGTACGCATATTGCTCCATCAGAGAAATGAGCCGTTCCTGAACGGCCAGCCCTTCCGTGGTTCGGCTTGGGATTTTCGTTTCGAATTGCACTGCTGCAGTCATGGTCGAATCGAATTCGCAGGACGAAGCCGAAGAAGACATCTGCCGGAGCGCGGCGTGTCATCGCCAATGCGTCGAAGTCAGACCCTGAACGGGCTCAGAATTTCGACAAGGCATCATCAAGATCAGTACACAACGTCAGAACTTTGTTGAGCTGCGTGATCTTAAAAACGTCGAGAATATCTTTCTGAATCTTGCACAACGCCAGCTTGCCTTTGGCTGTGGACGTCTTCTTGTGCATCGTAATCAGTTTGCCCAGTGCAGCACTGGACAGATATTCGACATGCGTGAAATCAAGGATGATCTTCGTGCGACCGTCCTTATCGACCAGCGCGAAGAGTTCCTGTCCGAGTGCCTCAATGTTGGCCTCGTCGAGAATCTTTTTTTCAAGCAAACGGGCGACAGTTACTCCGTTGATCTCTTCAATATCAATCCGACGCTCGGACTTTGACATAGTGGCCTCTGTTGTGCCCGACCGGGCAATTCCGCGGCTGAGTTCCAGTAATTCGTTTCACTGGCAGAAGGACTACACCCTCAGTCGGCCGGCTTTGCAGCCACAAGCCTGTCCTTGGGTTTTTCCTACACAAATTCTGTGCGACTCGCACAGAAACCTGTCGAATCGAGGCGTCGATCATTACCCTCGCGGTGCAGTGTGTCAAGTGTTGAGGACCGCCGTTCTACAGGTTCCCTGTGCTCTGTACTGCCACACCTCCGGTTTTACCGGCACAGCGGATCGAACCGACGATTCTCAGCTCTTCTTCCGGAAGGAGTTTCCCTCATGGCTTCACGATCGAAAGACAGCCGAAGTCTCCCGGAGCGGATCTTTCTCTGCGCGTTCTATCCGGCCGTGCTGGGGTTCTACATCCTGTACAAATACCCAGAGTTGCTTCTGGGAAACGGCGGGGATCCGGCGTCACTGCATCTCCTCGGAAAAAGCCCCGGATTCTGGTACGCCACGGTGTACACGGCATTTGTTGCCGGAACCTGTCTGTGGGTGCTGATCGCCAACCAGAACCGCTACCAGCGGAGTCGGAAGAAGGAACCGCTGTCGCCCTACCAACGCGGGAAATTTGTTTCAATTCTGTTGTCACAGACGATTGCGTTTTACCTGCTGCCGTTCGTGATTCCCGACATGGCCCAACCCGGAGGATTCTTCAGCGACCCGCCGATCCTGAGTAGCAAGGCGGCGCATGTATATGTCTATCCCGCATTCCAGAGCGCAGGCCTGGCCGTCTACATGTTTCTGGTAATCCCGGTTGCGGTCTGGTTCTTCGGGAAACGGTATTGCAGCTGGTTTTGTTCCTGCGGCAATCTCTCTGAGGCGGTGGGCGTTCTTCCGTGGGGCGCTCGTTGGGTCCGGCTGCACACGCCGCGGGGAAAGCTGGCGGAGCGGCTGGAAGTGATCCAGGTGGCGGTGCTGGCATTCGCAATGTTCTTTGGAATCATGCTGCTGCTGGATGCGGCTCGGGTCTTCTCGGCACCGACGCTGCTGACGGCTCTTCAGGGAACTCAGGATCTGCTGATCGATTTCTTCTTTGGCTCGATTATCGGCCTGGGCGCGTATCCGATTCTCGGGACCAGAGTCTGGTGTCGCTACGGTTGTCCGATGGCCAAAGGGATGCAGCTGATCGGTCGCTTCAGCCGCAGCCGGTTCGCCGTTGTTCCGAATGATCAGTGTCGTGGACTGGGACTCTGCACGGAAGCCTGTCCGATGGGTATCGACGTCGCCAGCTTCGCCCACAAGGACAAGCAGCCGATTGAAGTGTCGTTCGGCCTGGGATCAACGCCCTGCATCGGCTGTGGAGGCTGTATCGATGTCTGCCCGGTCGATGCCCTGTCCTTCCAGCCGATTTCAGGACGGTTAACTATCAGCGCCAAAAGTGAATCGCCACTGGCCGGGGCCGGCAAGTAATCTGAGATTCCGCAGTTCACCCGGTCAGCGCGACGGGCACACAGCGGCGAACGCTCGTTCGAAACGGGACCACAGTTCTTCTGCCGGTTCTGTCCCGATGCTCAGTCGCAGCAGCCAGCGGGAGACGCCGCAGGACTCGACAAACTCCAGCTCGGTGTAATGAGCCAGAATCGTATACGGACAGCACAGCGTGAAGTTGGTCCCGAGATTCGGCCCTTTGCAGACTTCAAGATTGTCAAAGAACACCGGTGTTGTGACTTCCGGATTCCGCAGCACGATCGACATCAGGCCGCCGTCGCCACGATCACGATGTCGCAGCGCAGAGTCACTCGCCGACAGGCCGGGGTAATAAACACTGGCAACGAGCGGATGATCGGCGAAGCGCTGTGCGATCAGTGCCGCGTTGTGATTGATCGAGGTGACTCTCTGCCGCACATCGCGGGAGTTGCGTTCGAGGACTTCAATATCGGCATCCGGCACCAATTCCTCAAAACCATGGTTCAGAGCATCGCGCAGCCAGACCGCATGACGGCTGTCCGGATTCACAGTCGCACATCCCGCGAGCACATCACCGTAACCGCTGAAGTACTTCGTGAGACTGGTCACAACAACATCGGCCAGCGGCAACACGTCGGCGTTGATGCATGCCGACAGCGTGTCATCGACAACCAAAAGGAATCCATAGCGGTCGGCCAGTGATCGCAGTCGCGGCAGATCCGGCGATGTCAGCAATGGGTTCATCGGCGTTTCACAGAAGACGGCGCACACGATCTGTGATTGCAGCAGATGTTCCAGCTGAACAATGTCGTTCGCATTACCCACCGGGAACAGCCGACAATCTGCCGGAGCGAATCGCTGCTGGATCTTGAGAGTATCCACATAGGGAAAACCGAACTGAACGCACGGATTGGAAGCATCATGCGTCCGCAGCACTCGCCAAACCGCCGATATTGCGGCCATTCCACAGGGAAACAGCCAGATATCGCCCGCACTGCCACCGCGTAGTTCGGCAAGCCGGTTTCGTACAATCGTTCTCTCCGCCGTTTCTGAAATGACAACCGCCTGCCCTTTCAGAATCATCTCCGCAGCCCGCGACGTGATTACTTCGCCGGCATGTTGCCAGTACTCACGCAGTTTCGGAAACTCGTCCTCGCCGATCGTGACACCGCAGCACAGCGCCGTGTCACCTTGAGCAGACCGGGCTGAGCTTCCCGGCACGGGCATAAGTCTCGCTGATTCAGCGCCCCGCCACTTGACGTATTCGATCGCTCGTTCCGCCGCTCGTCGGCCAGGAAACACCAACCCCCGTGAATCCCCGCCAAATGTCTGACGACACAATTCACGCACGAACGGATGCAGACAGAACCGCGGATAGGCTGCCTGCAGTCGACCTATGATGTCCGGATCGCCCTCTTCATACCGAATATTGTGCTCCCAAAGCGGAAGACACGCCGACACCGCGTGCGGTGAATCAGGCATAGGCAGGCCAAGGTGCTCGGCACGGCATCGTGGCGAGGTGAGCAGATCAACCGGACTCGTCATTACTCAGGTGTTGTCCTGTGCAGAGAAAGTTGGCAGACAAGATTGAATCTGGTCGGCGAGATGACCACAGTCTATACCGGGAGCAACCCGACTGACATCGTTGAACGGCATGCGGCTGGCGACGGTGTTTTGTGCCGGCGCGAACGCTCCAGACAGCTCAGTCAGTGCTCCTTCGGATCTTATCATGATCGTCAATCTCGGCCCGTGTCGAATGGAACTGATTCAGGGAGATATAACGCGTCAGCATGTCGATGCGATCGTCAATGCGGCAAACTCACAACTCGCCGGAGGAGGCGGAGTCGACGGGGCGATTCACCAGGCCGGGGGATCCGCGATTATGCGGGAGACTTGCGAGAAATATCCAGAAGGCTGTGCAACCGGCAACGCCGTCCCGACAACTGCCGGCGATCTTCCGGCGAAGCATGTGTTTCATGCCGTCGGCCCCATCTGGCGCGGCGGGCGGCAGGGCGAGGCTGAGCAACTGGCGTCCGCCTGCCGGGCGTGCCTGCAGCTGGCCGTGAAACTGAATTGCGGCAGTATCGCTTTCCCGGCGCTGAGCGCAGGGGCCTATGGTTATCCGCTTGATCTTGCCGCAGCAAATCTGATCAAAACGTCAATGGATTTCGTGCGATGGCATCAGAAACCGGCGCTGGTCCGGTTCGTGCTGTTCAATCAGGGGGTGTTTGGTGCGTTTGCCCGCGCGGCTGAAGAAATCGTGCCGCGATGAGCGAACCGTCGATCCGAGAATTCAAGGCCTCTGACGGATACCGCATCCGTTTCCGGCACTGGCCGTCCGTCGAGCCGCGCGGCATCGTCATCGCGCTGCACGGGATTCAAAGTCATTCCGGCTGGTACAAGTACTCATCGCGACGCATGGCGGAAGCCGGGTTCGACGTCTGGTTCGCAGACCGTCGCGGTTCCGGCCGGAACGGATTCCAGCGAGGCCATGCAATCCATGCCATGAGGCTGATCAACGACGTCCGCTCGCTGACTCAGATTGCCCGGAATGCACATCGGCAGCAGTCCGGAGCCGCGCTGCCGGTGACTCTGATGGGAATCAGCTGGGGGGGGAAACTCGCCGCAGCTGCGGCTGCACTGTTCCAGGGTGAGTTCGACAATCTGGCTCTGCTTTATCCAGGTCTCGTTCCACGCATCCGGCCGACCTGGTGGCAGATGTTCCGCCTGAACATCGCGAGGAAATTTGAAATCATCCGCGGTGACATACCAATTCCGCTCCGGGATCCGGCACTCTTCATAGGGTCTCCGGAATGGCAGCAGTTCATTGCTGATGATCCGCTGGCCCTGCACACCGTCACGAGCAGTTTCCTGAATGCCGGAAGAGAGCTGGACCGCATCTTCCGGGATCATGCAACTCAGATCCGCCAGCCAACCCTCCTGATGCTGGCCGGCAAAGATCAGATCATCGACAACGCTGCGACGTCGTCCGCCGTGTCCCGACTGCCGACCATGCGAGTGACCAGGCTCACTTACCCGGAAGCCAGCCACACACTGGAGTTCGAATCTGGGCGTGATCGCATCTTCACCGATCTCATCCATTGGCTGAAAATGGAAGTCCGCGACCCGGCATGTGACACTCCGCTGTAGTTCGACTGTCCCACATTCGACCCCAACGGCCTCGGGGACTGTCGTTTTCATCGTGGGGCAGGCTTTTAGCCTGCCTCGTCAATCGGCCAATCGTCGCAGAAGCCCGGTTTTTTTAAAAAGCCGGGCTTCTCCTTCTTACGCGGCAGCTCGTCGTCGTGCGAAGGCTATGGAATCGTACTCGCCTTCTTTGCGGGCCAGATTCTTGCCGTACCGTCACGGCTGCCGGTCGCGATACGAGCGGACTGATGGTCGAACGCGACGGTATGCAGAGCCGACTGATGGCCTCGAAAGGCGGCGACGATTGTTCCGCTGTCGGCATCCCATTGCAGGGCGATGCCATCCTGTCCTGCAGTGACGAGTGACTCGCCATCCGGAGCAAAGTCCACGAACCATGCGTCTCCGGTGTGGCCCTCCAGGGCACTGATCTCCGTACCGCTGCCCACGTCCCACAGATGCAGCTTCTTGTCCCAGCCGACCGACGCCAGCCGAGTGTCGTCGGGGTGGAAGGCGAGTGAGAACACCGGTCCGACATGTCCGGCGAGGACGGCTCGCTCTTCAAGTGTCTCAGGGTCCAGGAGTCGAATGAACGAATCTGTTCCGGCAGAGGCGATCGTACGACCATCTTCCGTCACGGCGATGGCGTAGATGGCAGAGTCCAGAGTCCGCTCCTGCAGCTTCTCGCCCTGTTCCACATCCCACACGATCAGATTCCCGGCGCGGTCGCTGGAGGCGATGCGGCGGCCATGGGCGAACCAACTCACGCTTCGAATCGCGTTCGGATGACTCAGCGTCTGAATCTTCTCGAACGACGCCGAATCCCAGACGTGCAGTTCGCCGTCATCGCCGCTCGAAGCAAACCGACTGCCGTCCGGAGAGTAGGAAACGAGCCAGACGATGCCCCGATGCGCGCTCAGAGTCTTCGTCAGTCGCTGCTCCGCGATATTCCAGAATCGTATCTTTCCGTCTTCGACGCCCATGGCCAGAGTGCTGCCGTCCGGTGCGAAGGCGACTGACCAGACGGAGCCGGAGTTGGCTTTCAGAACGCTCTGAGCGTCGATTGTCGGCACATCGTTGACAAACGGATTCGCCTGCGCCAGTGCTGCAAGTGCCGTTGTCCCGGCGTTGCTGTCCTCGGTCGCCTCTGTCGATGCCGGTCTCAGCCAGCCGCTCAGCAATGCTCCGGCGAGGACACCGATTCCAAGAAGCGCTGTCGCTGCCGCTGCATACAACCAGCGTTGTTGCCGGTATTTCGATTCGCACATCTCGACAGCGGCCACCGGAATACTCTGAGACGACGTCTTCAGCACCAGCCAATGAAATTCGAACAGCTCAGCCACATCAGCGACCGATGAGAATCGATCCGCCGGATTTTTTGCAAGTAGCCGCTGAATGACATCCGCGAGCCATTCCGGCACTTCCGGGTTCAGTTCCCGAACGGGTTGTTGTTTTGTGTCGGTAATGTTGCGAAGGACGCTGAGCGGATTCGCACCGGAAAACGGCGGTTTACCTGCGCAGAGTTCGTATAAAACAGCGCCCATGCTGAACTGGTCGGTCTTTGCATCGACCTCCAGCCCCTGAGCCTGCTCGGGCGACATATAAAGAGGTGTCCCGGCCACCATTCCCGTGCGAGTCAGTCGAAGATCACCATCTGCGGCACGGGCGAGCCCGAAGTCCGTCAGTTTGACTCGACCCGTGGCTTCATCGATCAGCAT
>JANNGQ010001115.1:0-9214 GCA_031403975.1 Planctomycetota bacterium | reverse complement strand
GGACATCACCTGGATTCTCGCCAGTGCAGGAAATCTGCACAACGTTCGACGACAGACTTTTCGTTGTGAGCATTTTGCTGATTCGACTGGTCGCTTCCTCCATCGACAGTGCTCTGAGTGAGGTGAGCTGCGTCAAGTCGTGGTTCGTGACGGCCGCTACAACGTTTTTCTGACTTCTGATCACGAAGTCCGCATCAGTCAGATCTTTTTCCGCAAGCATCGACTGCAGACGCACGTCGGAATTCCGGTGAATGATCTGCACCCAGACATCCGATCGGTATTGCGGGGCCTGCCGCTGAAACATCATGTATCCGATTCCAACTCCAAGAATTCCAAGCAACACGACAAATCCTTTTCGCCGCCGCAAAAAGCCCAGCAAATCCAGACCTCCGGACTGCTCATCGATCATATTCGGGTTGCTGAGTAGATTGTCGTAGGGCAAGGTGGCCACGGCGGAATTCTCCTGATTTCAATGTGAACTTGAGCAAGAGCTCCTCAGTGAGCCACTTACTTTTTTTGGAACGTCATCATTCTGAGACGTTGCAGTCCCGGAATCCACAGCAGCCTCGATATTTCAGGAACTGCAGATACATCCGCTGCCATTGGAAAAACCTGGGAGATCTGGAGAACTACGATTACAGAATTCAACATCGATTCAGCCCGGCAACCGGGAAAGATGCGTTGACAGTCTCACCTCAATATACTGTTCATGCGAACACTTTTTGCTGGCGAACTTGTCAAGACGCAGAGATTCTGCCATTGAAGAGTGCGCTGCGGCCAGACTCAGAGAGGCAGACCTCGTGTGCATTTGAGCCTTTGCACAGAAGAGTTGCGAGGCACTCTCTGATGCCCATCAGCAACTTCGCGAAGTCGTACGAGGATCTGCTGCAGCCCCTTACTGATTGTCCGTGTGTCTGAATTCGATGGCGGACAATCTGAGCGCCGGAGTGACTGGGTCCGGAGATTTGTCAGACGCAGTCAGGGTTTGAGTCTCAGGCAGTCGCTCCACCGCAAGATGCTGCGGGATTGACAAAGATTGAAGCATCCTGGACCCTGTGGCCAGGGCGAGGACAAGCGACGCATCGCAAACGGCGGACCGCGTCTGAGTCAGACTCAGGACTGAAATCCAGTCAAGGACTTGTAGACCATTCGTGTCGACCCCGCCGCAGAGATTGCCGTTGCCAACTTCTCCGTTCATTTATCAACCAGCCTTTGATCTCGCTGCTGATGCAACGCCGTACCGGCTGTTGACAAAGGACCATGTGCGAGTCAGCTCGTTTGAAGGCCATGACGTTTTGTGCATCGATGCACAGGCGCTGACTCTGCTGAGTGCACAGGCGTTTCATGACATTAATTTTTTCCTTCGACCGGCTCATTTGAGGCAGGTTGCTGCAATCCTTGACGATCCCGCTGCATCGGAAAACGATCGTATCGTTGCACTGACCATGCTGAAAAACGCCGATGTGGCCAGTGCAGGGGTCCTTCCGTTTTGTCAGGACACCGGTACAGCGATTGTGATCGGTAAGAAAGGAAATGCGGTATGGTCGGCAGGCGATGAAGAAGCATTGGCGAAGGGCGTTTACCAGGCTTTCACTGAGAACAATCTGCGATATTCTCAAAATGCCCCACTCACAACGTGGGAGGAAAAAAACACGAACACGAATCTCCCGGCTCAGCTGGATCTGACGGCGTGCGACGGCGACGACTACAGATTTCTGTTCATCGCAAAAGGAGGAGGCTCGGCGAACAAGTCATTTTTCTACCAGGAAACGCGAGCCATTCTGAATCCGAAATCCATGGTTGAGTCGTTGACAGCCAAAATGCTGACACTCGGGACTGCCGCATGTCCTCCTTATCACCTCGTATTCGTCATCGGCGGAACATCCGCCGAAGCGACCATGAAGACGGTCAAACTTGCCTCGACGAAGTATCTGGACCTGCTGCCCACGACCGGAAACATTCACGGGAGGGCGTTTCGGGATATTGAACTCGAGGAGACGATGTTGGAACAAGCCCGTCGTTGCGGAATCGGGGCACAGTTTGGCGGCAGGTATTTCGCCCTGGACGTTCGCGTCATCCGCCTGCCGCGGCATGGTGCCTCGCTGCCGATCGGTATCGGCGTGTCCTGTAGCGCCGATCGTCAGGCGAAGGGAAAAATCACTGCGCAAGGCGTGTTTCTCGAACAGATGGAATTTGAACCGCTGAAGTATATTCCGGAACAGCTCCGGCACCGCACGGACGACAACGCGATTCGAATCGATCTGAACAGGCCCATGAAGGAGATTCTGGCTGAGCTGACGGGGTATCCCGTGACGACCCGCCTGCTGCTCAACGGGCCGATTATTGTGGCCCGCGATATTGCACACGCAAAGCTCAAGGAACGGCTCGACGCCGGTCAACCACTGCCCGAATACTTTCAGAATCACCCGGTCTACTACGCCGGCCCGGCCAAGAGGCCGGAAGGCTACGCCAGCGGATCATTCGGCCCGACGACGGCCGGACGAATGGATTCCTACGTGGACTTATTCCAATCCGCGGGCGGCAGCATGGTGATGATCGCCAAAGGCAATCGCGGCAGGCAGGTGACAGACGCATGTCACAGACACGGTGGCTTTTACCTTGGAAGCATCGGCGGGCCGGCAGCAATTCTGGCGAAGGAGAACATCCGCAGAGTGGACGTGGTAGAGTTCGCAGAACTCGGGATGGAAGCTATCTGGAAGATAGATGTCGTGGATTTTCCGGCGTTCATCCTTGTCGACGATAAGGGCCATGATTTCTTTGACACCGTCGGAGCCGGGTGCTCGCATTGAGCAGGCGTGATTCTGGAAGGTGATCGCGAATGCGGCGGCGTGGTTGCGGAGTGCGCTGACCAAGGGTTCTGCTTCAGCCTACCGCCGTTCTTCAATTCGCAATTCGCGGACTTCGGTGGCACCGGATTTTCGCGCAGCTGCGGACGTAAATGCGACTTCGAGGCCAGCGACTGAGTCGGGACTCAGATTCCCGTCAAACTCGAAAATCACAGAGCCCAATGCGGTCTTGCGAATACGTGTGTTGATTTCAAGCGGGAGGAAAGATGCATTTTGTTCCAGCGTGTCCCTGTTTCCGATTTCGATCCGGATATCTTCCGGAAAGTCGTCCGGCGGATAGGTAACACCCCTGACCGGGTCCAGACGCACTTGCAGGATGCCGCCATCCCGCAAAGTCGTCCAGACTGTGCACTGGGGCAACCCAGTGCCACCGATACGTTTCGCTGCCTTTGGATTGTCTGCAGACTTCAGTTCGTCCCAGCTCATGATCCGTTCCGGAACGGATCGCTGCATTTTCCAGACAGCATCGACCTCAAAGTACTGGTCCTTCGGCCATTCGTCGATCGTAATCAGCCAGCCTGGCGCGCCTGCGGCGGAACTGTATTGCTGTCGAATCATCGGCGGTCTGTAATCCCGTTCCGCCGGTCTGACGAAAAACTCAATCTCACTGGGCTGCCGTACGGGAAGATCATCGCGGTCATGATCCAGCATCAGGCTGAGTTCCGCCTTCTGCAGCTCTGAATTGTCGGTGCCATCAATATCCGACAGTTGTGCCGGGGCGATTGATCTGAGGATCATGGGCTGATCGGCCAGAACGGCGGCAGTGGAATCCACCGGAGTCGCGGCCTTCATTTTGGGGTTCTTTGCCCGCAGGAACAGCAGCCTCTGACGGCGATGATCGATGTCCAGTTTCAATGTATCGCCGTGCGCCAGAGAAACCGGAGTCCTCGACTTGATCATTGCAAAACTGATTTCATAGTCATCCGCCGGTAAAAGGCCGGCGACTGTATTACCAAGTACTTCTTCGCGACGATTTGTCTCTGAAGTCCGGCGGACAGAATAGCTGCGGGGGTCCAGAGACGCACGGATCTGGGACAGCAGCTCTCCTTCGTCGTTGGCATCGAAAATCCTGATTCCACAGTCATCAGAAAAGATCGACTTCAGCGAGTCGCGTTCAGTCTGCCTCTTCTTGAAGTCGAACGCAACGATTACCGCCTTGCTGTCCGGTAAATCTGTGATTGCCTTTTTCAGTTTTGACTGGCGGTCCAGGTTTTCAATAACGAGCGCCGGGTCGTCAGAATCTCCCACGTCCGTCGCTTCACCATCTGTTACGGCAATCACGATCCCGGCCTTGTCTTTCAAATCGATGGTAAGTGCATCGGTAATGGCGCTGGCCAGAGGTGTCGTCCCGAATGGTCCGGAAAACGCAAGTTTCTCCAGTATCTCGGTGAACGCAGCCTTTCCGTCATCGTCAGCCTTACGAAGCTCGAATTCAGTTTCAATATCCTGAATTGCACTCAGCCTTCGCGAAATCTCCTTCATGAACACATCAATGTACTTCTGATTGAACTCATGCTGCCTTGTCAACTTGTTGTATTTCACGCGATGACCGTAGACATTCAGACTGATCCGGGAATCTGTCAGGATGTTGCGATCGATCAGAGTTTGCAGCGTTTTCAGCGCTGCAGCGGCCCGAGTCGTTTGTCGGTCCGTCAGTTTGTCCTTCATGCTGTCAGACCAGTCGAGGATAAATACAATCGGCCGAGGATCGGATCCGACCACTGTTACAGTCGCTGTTTCCGGACGCGCAAGTCGCTCAACCACAAACGTTGCCGGCTCGCAGGGATCAACGGACAGATTAACAGGCGACGTCCATCGACGGCCGCGAAAGAAGACATCTGTCCGGAACGTCACTGGCGCGCAATCTTTGACACCGGGATTGCCGGTCCGCAGGATTTTCAGAGAAACTGTCTCCTCAGTGCCTGCCAGTGACAAAGCGGTCGCGTTGTTTTCGACTGACAACAATTCGCTCGGGCCACTTGCCGAGATCGAAGCCACCAGCAGCGACGCCTCTCCGGACATCGGGCTCAGCATTGTGCGTGCGATCTTCGTGCTGACGCTGTCGCGTTCCTGATTCTGCTCGCCCAGATACAGCGAATTCGGCTCCGGACTCGCCGTGACCTTCAGTTGTTCGGATGCCTGCAAGCGGTCTCTCAGATCGCTGATGGCCTTTACCGCAAACGCCGGCGGTCCGGCAGATCCGGCTGCAAGCTGCCCGAGGCATTCGTCTGCGCGCGTCAGCCACAGTTGACTCGCGCGAGCGTACCAGCCGCTGTCCGCCCAAGGCTCCTTGTCAGTGGCTTCTACCCACTGACCGGCGAGCAATCGGTCCGTCTGCACCACGCAGTATTGCAGTCGATTCAGCAGGCGCAGCCGCGCCGTCGGAGAACGTACGGCAGGATTCTGCGCATCAAAGTCGGTAAACAACCGAGCCCGTTGATCGGCCAGCCGCAGCAGTTCATGAGCCTCCGCCGAAGTAGTGTCGACCGCCTTGCGAACACTCTCCAGATTCAACTTCCAGACGCGTCGAACGGCAATTCCGAACGCGGCCAGGGCTTTCTGCCGATCGACCGGCGATCCCGCAGAACGAATTGAATTCGCTGCCGCCTCCGCATCACGCACCTGCTGAGACTGTTCGCTGCTGCCGGGAATGAGGTTTAGTAGCTGCAACATCCACAGAACTTCATCGACAGGTTCCGGTGCTGTGCCAACAGCTGGCGTTTCTGCTGAATCCACTGTCGGAGCTGCATCGGGCTCCTGCAACTTCGCATCACGCTTCAGCACAGCTTCAACCACTGCTTTCCGCGTAGCAGCCTTCATCGACGACAGACAGAGCGAGGCACGCAGCAAACGCAATACGGCCAACTGCTCCGGTCGCTGCATTGAACTGTCTTCCATCGACAGAGTCACTGTTTGCTCAATCAGCTGAGTGGCGGTCCTGAGTGAAAGACTCACGTCCGACTGCCACGCTTTCAGCTCCTGCGTCATCTGCTGCAGCGTTTCCACAGTGAGGCCAACGGACGGTTCCGGATCAGAGAAGCTCAGACTCTGTTGCAGGCCTCTGGCATTCAGCAGCAGCCGAAACGCTTCGTGACGCAGTTGCAGCGCCTTTCCTCGAAAACCAGGCACGTCCCTGGCGGCAAACCCAAACAGCATATCCAGCAGCTCTGCGGCTCTGCGGCGGGTGATTTGCTGGTCAACAGAATTCTGACTCAACAGCGTCCGCCAACCTTCGAGCTCGGTGACGGACATTCGGAATTCTGCATTTGCACACCAGAATGCCAAAGATGGTGCGGTTTCGAAGACCTGGCTGAGTGTTGTTTCGGCTGCGTCGTGGACAGCCGTAAAGTCTGAAACCGCTGCCATCAGCGAGTTTGAGTCCGGTTCACCGCCAGTGGTTGCCGAATCCGATGCACTCCGAGTAAATCGTCGATCCTCCGACTGCAGCAATTCGGCCTCCATGCGTCGAACCGTCGCCGGCATTCTCCACGCGCAGCCCATCATCGCAGCCACCGTGGTTTCCGCCTGAACCCGGCGCGAGCGGGCCAGATCAAGGTCCGCGGCCGACGGCGCTGTCAGTCCGACTGCAACAAACGGAAAAACTCCAAGTTGAGCGGCGACCACATCTTCGATCAGTGCCGGCGCGACGGAAGCGGCAATCACTGCGGCCGGTTCAGTTTCCCACAGGTCCGCGATGCGGCCGAACGAAGGCAGATTCTCAAAATCGCTGCGGACCAGTCCGCGATCGGCGATCAGCGAGGCGACCTCCGGACAGATGGCGTTCGCTGTCTGTTCCAATTCAGTCAGGGAATTCCCTGCGGTCGACAGATTCCGATTTGCGTTCTCAATCTGTCCGCGAAGCATGGCTGTTTCCGCGCGGTGCAGCGCATCGCCGGCGGAATTCCACTGCAGGGGATTCCAGCGTGAGCCGCCACGGAGCGAAAGTGCCTCGCGATCGCTCCAGAGTTTCGCTAATTCCGATTGAACGGACGATGAGACCACCGGAGAAATCACTTCGTCGTCCGCAATTCGAACTGGAACGTCACGAAGTATCAGGAACTTTCCTCCGCGCTGATCTGGCCCGCGGAGCTTTTCGAGATCCGGAAGCACCAGCACCTGCTGTCCCGATATGCTCCGATGCTGCTTTACCCAGCGATCAGTCCGCTCGGAAACGTAACTGCAGAATTCCGCTGCCGTGAGATCTTTGTCGCCATCGCTGTCCGCCAGACTGCTCAGTCCGCACGAAACAAAATGAGAGAACACTGTCTGGCCGCCGGACCCAGCGACGGAATACTCACTCGATTGCCCCTCCGAACAGGACAGCAGCACGGCCAGCCCCTCTAGGTCTGCCGTCCATGTTTTCAGTTCACTGCTGAGATCGGCCGTGACATGTCCCATGCGCCATTCGGCGTTGGTCGGAGGAGCATCAACGATCAGCAGGACATTCTTCGGACCAGACTCCTGTTGAAGCCGCTTCAGCCCGTCCTTAAGTACGTGCAGCGATACCCATTCATTTTCGTCATTCAGATCCGGCGTACTGTTCTTTACCAAACACTGCAGCTCACCGTTCCTGTCCGGGACCACTGCCGTCTGAAGACTGATCACGACGGTCTGAGCATCCAGGAGGTCAGACGACGAATCGGGATCGGACAATTCACTGAGACTCAGAGACGGTTCGCTTGTAACGCTGACGAGTCTTTTGCCTG
Organism: Planctomycetota bacterium; assembly: GCA_031403975.1. Taxonomy (GTDB): domain Bacteria; phylum Planctomycetota; class Planctomycetia; order Planctomycetales; family Planctomycetaceae; genus SXXK01. The sequence continues at coordinate 1,641 of JANNGQ010001115.1, read as the reverse complement.
ATTCGCTGAAAAGTGCATCATCGATGGTCACCGCTGTGGCGGAGTCGAAGTCTGCTGAGTCCTGCAACAGATTCATCACGATAAAATGTGTGTGAACCCGCCGGGCAGGTCGAAAGAGCCAGATCGCTGTTCCGACCAGAGTCCCGAGAAACAACACAGCCAGCAGGACTTTCAGTCGCGATCGAAATCTGCCCTTTCGCCCGGTGGACGAATTGCGCGACTGCTTCCAGCTTGGCTGGGCTTCTTCATTGCGGGCCGCATTCCGCGGAGATCTGCCTCCGCGCCAGCCGTGATCGTCACCGGATGTCATACACCGCTTTCCTTGCTGACACGCCAGAAATAGATCCCCACGGCAGCGCCGAACATCAGGACAGCTCCGACAAACAGAAATGCCGACAGCATCTTTGATCGCTGCTGAGTCTTCACCAGTTGCGGTGCCCAGGCCACACTGCCCTGCGACTCCGGCAGCTTGTCGAGGACTCCCCGGATAAAGCCCTGTTCGGTTGATGCCTTTCCGGTGGCGCAGAAATAGACCCCGTGCAGCCGCGGAGCGGGCCTCACGATCCGATACAGACTTTCGTGCAGCAGGGCAACCAGTGCATCCCGCCGCTGACTGATTTCGCAGAGCATGCAGAAAAGTTTTTGATTGTCGCGGTTGTCGATATCGGAAGAAAACGCCGTGTAAACCCAACCGCGAAACCACTGCATTCCGCGGTCCACGACCCACTCGGAATTCTTGTCGTTCACATCAGCGCCAGACGCAAAACTAGAGCCAGCGCGGGACAGTCTCAACCCCGGCTGCATTCGCTCGGCCCGCAGCAGGAAATCCCGCATTCCGGAGACCGCATCCATTTCCGTGACCACCGCAACGACAGGAAACTGCAGCTGAAAACTGTTGTGGACCGTGATCACATCGTCTTTGATCGACGGTGCCAGTTTCCTTGCATAGTCCGTTTCGGCAGTCCACGAGAACGGAATTGCCTGGAGCATTCCGTTGATCTGACAGAACGGGCGACGCGCCTGAGAAATCAATCCGCACAGAAACTGCATCCGTCGGATTCCCACAACGGACTCCATCTCCGACAACGGTGTGACACGCTTCTTGCCATACCCCTTGTTGCTGCTTCGATTAATTGCGGAAAATGTTTCCATGGCTTTTTTCAGCCCGCCCGGCGCCATCGTTCCGAAGAATGCTCCGACTCCTCGCGGCTGCGCCGAGGCGGCAACGGCGGGCGGGGCTTCGGCCGACGGGAGCATCCCGGCCTTCGCGGTGCCGGTCGCTGAACGAGCCTTTGCGACGACCGCCTGGATAGGGCCGGCCTGACGTGTTCCGGTGATTCCGGATCCAGGACGGAACATCCCGGAATCACTGGCGTTACCCTCTGGCACTTCCGTCACTTTGCCCTGCTGACAATTCGTGGTCCCGATGCCAGAGCAGCACAGAAACAAAGCGTCGTCCCGGGCAAAGATGCGGACGACAGCGGATGCCTGAGTCAACGGAGGAGCGATAACTCGCCATTCGTCATCGCGCGGTTCGACCAATTCCTGTTCTATCACGGCTCGCGTGCCCAGAACGAATACGACATCTGTTCGGTCTCATGGGAGGTCAAGCCACGCATCGCGCTGGCCGCGATCGACCTG
>JANNGQ010001114.1:0-3085 GCA_031403975.1 Planctomycetota bacterium | reverse complement strand
CGTTGTGCAGGACACGTTTCTCAAGCTCTGTCGGCAGCCTTGTGTCCGCTTCGACGGGAATCTGGCCCGGTGGCTGTTTACGGTTTGTCGAAACGGAGCCTTCGATCTTCAACGGAGGGAAAGACGCATGACAACCGCTGCAGAACTCAGTGAGCAGCATTCGAAACACATTCTCCGCCGAGTCGCGCGTGATCACTGTCGCCTCGGGGGATTCGTGTGCCGTCGATGGTTGCTCACTCAGTTCTGCAGCGATTGTCATGCGTCGTTCCTTCCGTTGAAGATCGAAAGCTCCGTTTCGACACACCGTAAACAGCCACCGGGCCAGATTCCCGTCGAAGTTGTTGCACGACCGCCGACAGAGCTTGAGAAACGTATCCTGCACAACATCCCGCGCTCGATCCAGGTTCCCCGTCAGCCTCAGCGCGTAGTGAATCAGCGGACTCTCGTATTGCTCGAGCGCCCGTTTGATGAACTCGGATTGCGGAGTCGCCAATTCCGATTCCGCTGAAGCCCCCGATTCGGGTATGGAGACCGACTCCGGCACCGAATCGTGGTCCTGAGACTGACTCATCGTTCTCCCTTCGTGCGCGGCATCGTCATGCATTCCAGATGACGAACAACGCACGAGCCACCTTAGACGAATTCTGGAAATTTGTCGCTTGAAGCGAATAGAATGGGTTCAACGGTCGTCGACATTTCTTTCCGCAAGCTGTTGCTGAAAAACGCACGACGACGTTGCGGCCGGCAAGGCAACGCCGTGAAGGATTTTCGTTAGCATTTTCTGCGGTTTGGCGAAACGTAGGGTGGGACCAGCGGCTGATAAGCCGCGCCGGCCCACCAGTTGACGCGGTGCCGTGGTGGGCCGACGCTCGCGTTGCTCGCTGGTCCCACCCTACGTCAGCTGATTCCCACATCCAAATCCAAAATCCTTCACGGCGTTGCCGGCCAGAGCTACTCGCCGCGGTGATTGGCCTGCCCTGAGGAAAGGAACGCCGATGAGAGCCTCGAATCCGACGTCATCTGCCATTCTTCTGGTGTGACACCGCAGCGCCACAGCAGGAGCACTTCGACGAATACCAGAATTGTAAGCGCTGCCGGTGTCGCTGACATGATGAGGATCACACTGAGACAAACGATCGCCATGGCGAGCACAACGGGAAACAGCACACGATCCCAGGACCAGATGATTGGTCTGAGCATCCGAATCCTGGCGATCGGGCCAATTCGGGGAGTCCAGACGAACGGTTCAAATTGTGTCAGCAACCGAAGCATACCGATGGCCAGGACGCTGAACATTCCCGCAGCGCCAATCACTCCATGAATCGTAAAGTCTCTGCCATCTTTCGTCTTCCACTCACCAAATTCCACGGTCCGCGCGGTGATGCAGAACATCATCCATGCAATAACGGTCGCGATCCACAGTGACATCATCCATGAAGGTCTTTTCGCGTCGACGACAGGATTGAGCTGTGAAAACGGATACAGTCGCCTGGCAACTCGATGCATCGCTGCCTGTTGTTGACTCGGCGAAGGACGTGAGGACACGGGCGTTGGCTGTTTCGAGACGAGCGTGACGTCGTTCATCACGAGTTCTTCTGCTTTGCGACGGAGAGCAAGAATCACCAGACATTCTGTCAGCACAATTGCCGCGAATTCGAATGGGATTGCCAGCCAGAGAGTTTCCGACCAAAGGATCGCCGTGGCATGCAGCAGCCACACGGTGCCGAACGCAGGAGCTTGCTCTCCGGCGGACGTCTTCCAGCAGGTTGCCAGCCGTATCAGGGACCAGCACATCGGCAGAAACACGATGGACGCCCCAGTCATTGTGCTGCAAAGGCCAGTGACCACCAGCATTCCCAGCAGTTCGGAGATCGGCAGCAGACCACGTTGCGGCAGTTTCCCTGTGTCACGATCCCAACCGTGAATCGAAAGCCAGCCTGATCCACCTTCATCACAGAGCAGACTTCTTGCGTCTGCCTGAGACGCCGAAAACAATCCGACCGCGAAGGCACATATCGCGAGCGACATTCCGGCATTGAATGCGTGCTGGAAGCGAAGCACCTCGCCTGAATGGACTGGGTCATAGTTGGACAAACCGTCTCGCTGCATCATCAAAACGACGACAAAGGCCGGGATGAAACAAATCGCCAGGCGACGCAGTGTGCGCAGGGCATCAGGGAGTCGTTCAACCTGAAAGTAGTTCATGCTCTGTGTTCCGTGCTCGCGCTGACGATTCGTTGTGGGGATTGATCCAGAAATCGCTGAATCCGCTGTTCAGCATCCGGGAAGATCAGCGAGTTAAGTGCATCGGCCGATGATGCCGCGGTGCCCAGCTGGTGCTGCAACTGACTGCGATCGAGATTGTGGGCAAGAGATCCTTCACGCAGAATCAGCAGCCGATCCGCCAGTTCGGCAACGACTTCAGCAACCGGAGTTGTAAGAACAATTGTCTGCTTGCGTTCCCGTGCCCGGTTCAGCAGAACTCGACGAAGTGCGGCGATCCCTGCCGGGTCGAGCCCACCGGAGAAAGGCTCATCCAGCAGCAGCAAGTCACGGTCAGCCAGCAGCGCGGAGCACAAGCCAACTTTTTTCTTTTGTCCGGTTGACAGGCTCCGCAGTGTCTGCGATTCGGCACTTGTCAAAGCAAACAAGTCAAGGAGTGCGTCGATGCGATCGATCGCCTCCGCCATCGTGAGATCAAACAGCGTCGCAGCTGCGCCCAGATACTCCCGGACCTGCATGGACCGCGGCAACCACGCTTCGTCGGGCAGATACACGGCCATCCGCCGTGCGGCTCGTTCAGACTCCACGGATGTTCGACGTGAGTGGCCGAAGACGCTCACGGAGCCCCGTGCTGCGGAAACTGCACCGGCAATCGTCGCCAACAGAGTGGATTTCCCGACTCCGTTGACGCCGACAATGACTGCGATCTCACCACGTTCAATGGAGAACGACAGATCCCGCAGTACGAATCTCGCACTATGCGCACACCAAAGGTGTTCCGTTTTGACAGCCGCTTCTGTCGCCATACTGATCGCCTGTCGAAGCAAAAAAGATGTGATTGTGGTTCAACGACAAATGAAGT
>JANNGQ010001113.1:0-3003 GCA_031403975.1 Planctomycetota bacterium | reverse complement strand
GTTGCGACCTCGCCCCGCACCGCAGCGACGGGAAGGATTTATCGAAGCGTTTTCATCGGTTTCGCGAAGTCCCTTCTCCCCCTGGAAGGGGGAGAAGGTGGCCGATAGGCCGGATGAGGGGGTATTCGCCTGTTCTGACACTTCAGTAGCCATAAGGCGTTTCACCACCGACGCAGGGTCCGTGGAGGAGAGGGCACCGGATTCTTTCCACTGGCGCAGGCAATCTTCGATGACGAAACGCACTAGTTGCGGGCCCAGTTCGCGTTCAAACTCTGTGAATCGCAGCAGGGCCAACTCACGCATCGTTTCGTCGAAGCGTTCGATCGCTTTCTGAGCGGCGTCGTTGATGAGAGTCGACCGGTCCTCTGCCGACGCAGCCGCGGTAACGAAGCCGCGTTCTTCAAGGACGGTCAGGACACGACCCGCCTCGACAGCGGCGTCCGGATAGCGAATCACTCGTTTCGGCCAGAGTTCTTTCGGTCGGAAGTTGACAAAGGTCTCCACCATGTCGAGCGGTGCGGGGTCGGTGGGTGTGTCTGCACGCCCCGCTTTGCCGATCACAGATTCGACTTCCGGAAACGATCGCAGAAGCGCATCCCGGGCTTTCAGGTCGTCGGCTGCCTGAGTAATGCTGGCCCGGGGAACTGTGATCGGCATATCGAGCGTTGTGCCCTCGTCGAGCGCCGGCATGAACGCCACTCCGATCTTAGGGAACTGGTACGCCCACAGTCCGATACCCAGCAGGCTCGTCATGGACAGAGCCTGCCAGTACCAGCCTCGTGTAAAGAGCACCGTCAATGCGGTGACAAGAGCGAAGACGCCAAGAAACGTGCTGCGCCATGCGGTCTCTGAGGTTCCCTGTCCGATGACCGCCTGCAACGGGAACATGCCAGCCGCCAGCACCAACAGCACCGCGAACGCCCACATCACAAGGTTGCGACGCGGCAGCGCCCATGTCAGCAGCGGCCGGTAGATGTGAATGAAACTGCGAACAATCGCGTTATCTTCTTCACGTCGCAGCCGTCCCTTCAGAAATGTGGGGATCAGTGCCGGGACGACGGTCACGGAGATAATCGCCACGCCGATCATGGCGAAGCTCTTTGTAAACGCCAGCGGATGAAACAACTTCCCTTCACGACCGCTCAGCATGAACACCGGGACGAACGACAGCAGCATGATGAGCACAGAGAAGAAGATCGGCCGTCCGACAGTTCGGCAGGCCGGGATGACCAGCTCGCGAATGTCGCCCGTCACGTTCTCGTCGCCGAAGTGCTCTTTGAGGTGATGCGTCGCGTTCTCGGTCATCACGATCGCCTGATCGACCAGGATACCGATCGAGATCGTCAGTCCGGCCAGCGACATGATATTGGCCTGAATATCGATGATGCCGAACGCTCGCAGCAGCCACATCATCAGAAACGAAAACAGCACAGCCAGTGGCAGCGTGACGCAGATCACCAACACGCTGCGGACGTGCATCAGAATCAGCAGAATGGCGACAGACGCAATCAGCATCTCATGCCACATGACTTCCGTCAGAGTGTGGATCGCCCCGTGAATGAGCCTCGTACGGTCATAGGCCGCGACGATATGCACGCCCGGCGGAAGGCCGGGCTGCAGTTCCTGGATCTTCTTCTTCACAAGCTCTGTCACCGCAAGCGGGTTTTCTCCGTGCCGCATCAGCACCGCACCACCCGTGACTTCGTTGCCGTCTTTTTCATACACGCTGCGGCGGAATTGTGTTCCCAGCTGCACGCTGGCAACAGTGCCGATGTAGATCGGGGTGCCCCGAATTTCGCGGATCACCGTGCTTTCGATGTCTTCCTTGCCACGGATCCAGCCGATGCCGCGGACGATGTATTCGGCATTGTTCTTCTGAATGACTCCCCCGCCCGCAGGCAGATTGCTTTTGGCAACGGCCGCGTAAAGGTCACCGAGAGTCAGACCATATGAGCGCAGATCCTCCGGCCTGACGTCGATCTGGTATTCCAGCGGTGAACCGCCCACGATTGCTACATCGGCTACTCCCGGAGCGGAGTTCAGCTGCGGTGCGATGTAAAACTTGTTGAGCGCCCACAGCCGACCTGGGTCCAGAGGATGTGCCGGATCCGTCTCGACTGTGTACCAATAGATCTGGCCCAGCGCCGTTGCGTCGGGTGCGAGATACGGAACAACACCCGCCGGAAGGAATGTATTCGCCTGAGCGAGCTTCTCGGTGACTCGTTGTCGAGCAAAATAGAAGTCGATGTCATCCCTGAAGATGATTGTGATCATCGAAAAATTGAACTCGGACGAAGACCGCACGGCTCGCACGCCTGCCAGCCCCTGAAGCTTGCGCGACAGAGGGTAGGTGATCTGATCTTCAATCTCGCGCGGACTCCGGCCCATCCAGTCCACGAACACGATCACCTGATTCTCGCTCAGGTCCGGAATCGCATCGACCGGGGTATTGATCGTGGCATAAATCGCTGCTACGGTGAGTGCTGCCGTGACGGTCAGGACCAGGAATCGATTGCGAATCGAGAGTTCGATGATTCGTTCAATCATGACTCGCCTCGGCCAGAGATTTAGCCTTCGCCACCGTCATCTGCGGGTCTTTCATTGCGTTCGTGCGGCATCCTTCACAACAAAGAAACACATGTTGCCCATCGATCATCAGTTTCACAGGCGGCCCCATGGAGCCCAGCCGATTGGTTTCCAGCACCGGACAGAATCTCTGCGAATCAACGACCTGCCGGTCTTCCGGTGAAAGTATCGACAATGCCGCGGTGAGTGTGGCGTGGGGGTCCTCCGGTGTCGTCGGTCTCACTGTCGTCATGCTGTTCCTGCTGCCACTCGATCCACTGCTGCCGCCGAAATAGATGGAACCCGCCGAGGGGTTCAGTCGAGTTTCGGCATCAACCAGAAACGAGCCAGTCGTCACAACTTTCATGCCGGATTCCAGTCCGGTGAGCACCGGATAGAACGGAACGTCCTCCGGGCCCGACATCTTCGGGCCGAGCG
>JANNGQ010001112.1:0-8760 GCA_031403975.1 Planctomycetota bacterium | reverse complement strand
TTCGAACCGAAGGCGAAGCCAAAGAAAGATGCCGACAGTGATTACGAGGCGGTCGATTCCGGTTCTGACACCGGCCTGGGGGAAGTCGGCAATGACGATCCCCGTCCGGTTCGTCGCGCCGGATTCCCTGGATCGCGTCGAGGCAGAACTGAAGACTCTCAGTCAGGTCGAGCCCGCATGCCCAGCGCCGGCAAGGCTGGTATTCGTTGATTTATGACGCACGCGGCGCAAAATGAGACATTCCGGTTGTAGCCACGCTCGCCGCATCGGCTAAGTAAAAGGTCATCGACTTCAATCAAATCTTATGAGCCCACCCGCAGCAGCACCTCGTCTATTCCTCGGCCTCGACCTTGGCGGAACCAACGTCAAGGCGGGTGTCGTCGATGATTCCGGACATGTGGTCAGCTCAGTCAGCGTCTCGACTGACGCGGTCCGCGGACCGGATCACGGCGTCGATCAGATTGTCAAGGCGGGATTTGCTGCTGTTCTCGAAGCACACCTTTCGATGGGTCAGATCTGTGCTGTGGGACTCGCGACACCTGGCACAATGGACATCCCCGGCGGCATGCTGCTTAATCCGCCGAACTTGCCCGGCTGGGACAATTTCCCGATTCGCGACCGAGTTGCTTCACAGCTCAAAAGACCCACTATCCTCCAGAACGATGCCAACGCAGCGGCCTACGGAGAGTACTGGGCGGGCACCGCGAAACATGTCAGTAGCCTCGTCTTTTACACACTGGGCACTGGACTCGGCGGAGGTGTGATTTACGACGATCACATCATCGAGGGTCAACATTCACACGGTTCAGAGTTGGGACATGTGATCCTCGAAATGAACAATGGGCGGTTGTGTACCTCCGGGCAGTACGGAACTGCAGAGGCCTACGTCAGCGCCACGGCACTACTGAAACGGTTTCGCGAATGCCTCAGCGAAGGACAGGCCAGCTCTGTGAACGACGACCTCCTGTCGGGCAAGACTCTGTCACCGCTGCTGATTGCGGAACATGCAGAGCACGGAGATCATTTGTCTCTGGAGCTGATCATGGAGATGGCGCGCTGCCTCGGAGCCGCAATCACGACGGCCGTCCATGTGATCGACCCCGCCATGATCCTGCTGGGCGGAGCGATGACGTTTGGCCGGAATGAAACACAGGTCGGTCGTGAGTTTCTGCACCGCGTTCGCCAGGAGTTCCGTTCACGGACTTTTGCCACGCTCGCTGAAAAAATCACGATCGAATATGCCTCGCTGGGCGGCAATGCCGGCTTCATCGGTGCCGCCGGTTGTGCCCGCCGTGCTACAGATCTGCAGCGTTTCCCGGGCTGAAGACCGAATTCCGACTTTTTCCGGCTGATCCAGGAATCTGCCGCCGGCGGCGAACTGACTGCAGAATCAGTTGCTCGCGATTTGTCCGGGAAGCCTGGTATGATCTCCGCATTACAACGTCCGTTTGTGCCGACATTCGGTCTCAATCCTGCATGGACCGGTGAGACTGCTCCGAAGAATCGAACGGCATCTGCTCCTGATCATTGCACTCCTGCCGGACCGATCGTGCTCCCTGGACTGCTGGACGAACTTCACTTGGCCAACGTCTACTGTTCCGCATGTAATCAACTGTTTGCAGCCGAGAAGGCCGCGTGCCCTCGCTGCGGCATGTTGCTGCCGGAACAGAAAGGAGTCTGGCATCGCGAAACGATGCTGTTGAATGCCGCTGACTCGGATTCATCGGAGACTTCAACCGAGCTCGAACTGGATCACCTGCTGCTTCCCGGTCAGGTGCTGGATATCTACCAATGCCAGAAGGTGCTGGGGCGAGGCGGCATGGGTGTGGTTTATCTGGCCCGGAATACCAGCCTTCAGCGACTGTGCGCGCTGAAACTTCTTTCTCCCCGTAAAGTCTCGCGTGATGTGGACTACGTCGAACGATTTGAGAACGAAGGCCGGGCCGCTGCGGCACTTGTGCATCCGAACGTCGTGACGACTCATGCGATCGGACATGTCGGTGAATATCGCTTTCTCGAAATGGAGTACGTGGCCGGCACGTCGCTGCAGAATGAGATCGACGAAAACGGTGCCATCGGACCGATCCGGTCGACGACGATGGCCGTTGGTATCGCGAGCGGCCTGGCGATGGCTCATCGCCTCGGCATCATTCACCGGGATCTCAAACCGGATAACGTGCTGGTGACACCGAGCGGCGTTCCCAAGATTGTGGATTTTGGCCTGGCCAAGAGGGTGCGCGGCGATGATCTGCCGACCTCAAACCTTGCCGGAACCCCATACTTCATGGCACCGGAATTGTTCGAAGGTCAGCCAGCCACTCCAGCCAGCGATGTGTATGCTCTGGGCGTGTGCTACTACCTCATGCTGACAGGACGATTTCCGTTTGAAGGAGAATCGGTCGGCGTGCTGATGAAGGCCATTCTGACCGCGGAGTACACCAGCGTTCGCCGCATTAACGAAGAGATCCCTCTGGACATTGCGGAATGCGTGTCGCTGATGATGAACCGCGAACCGCGACACCGCCCAAGAGATGGTGCCGGGGTGTCGCAACTGCTGCAGGCCGTGCTGGGTTCTGCCAGAGATCTCGACAATCTCGTCTACGAGGCCTTTCACGGACTGCCGAACATCACCTGGAATCGCGATGACGACGACGGCTTCGAAATCCATCTGACTCTGCGGGGAGAGCGGGCTCAGACGGTGTACGTCGAAAACAGTGAGCACTCGGCAGGCGACCGGTTGCTGATGATTTACAGTATCTGTTGTGAAGCCCGCATGGATTATTATGAAGATGCCCTCCGGCTGAATGCTGTGATGCACCACGGGGGAATCTCCATCCGCGATATCGGAGGCCGACCGTACTTTGTCATGGTCGACACTTATCCCCGCGGCACAGTCAGCGGTGAAGACCTCCGCCGCAGCGCCATCGAACTGGGTTCCAGAGCCGATGCCGTCGAACATCTGCTGACGGGTAAAGATGTGAACTGAATGCACATCATCAGGTGAGCCAGGGCTGTCAAGAGACCCCCGAAATGTTCGAAGGGACCGGGATTCCTGGATGCTTCTGCTCGGATGGCAAACAACCTCCGATCGCCGAATGTTGTTGCCGGCGGCATTCGTTCAGGATAATCCCGGCAGCCACCGCTGCATTCAGAGAATCGACTCGGCCCATCATCGGAATCGAGACCTGCAGGTCGCAGAGCTGCAGCAGTTCTCCGCCGATCCCTGTCGATTCCGTGCCGATCACGACCGCCAGAGGCTGACGCAGGTCTGCGTCCCAGAGGCAAGTCGCGGCCTTTTCGGAAGCGGCCATAACTCTGACATGCGACGATTTCAGCACGTCGACAGCAGACGTCAGTTCGGTCACACGAAAAACCGACAGATAGTTGACGGCTCCGGCCGACGACCGCGCCACATGCGGTGTGACGGACGCTTGAGAACGTTCGCCGATAATGACGCCGTCGACTTTCATCGCATCACAGCAGCGGAGGATCGCTCCAAAATTGTGCGCATCCTGTATCCGGTCACAGATCACGAACAGCGGAATGCTCTTTCCGAATTTGATCACGACCGCCAGTGCAGCGCTCAGCCCGTCGAATGTGCCATACGGGAATACGCCCATTCGCGCGAGGTATCCCTGGTGGTCTTTCGCACGGCATAAATCGCTCAGCCTGCTTGAGCTCACGAGCCTGAGGTCGACACCACGTTCCACCGCCAGACCTCGCAGGGCAGACTGTTGTTCGGGCGGAAGATCTTCATCGCCGAACAGCTCCAGCACCGGCCAGCGACCGGCGATGAGTGTCTCACAGACGGCGTGACGGCCCCAGAGCCAGCTTCTCTGATGGCTGGCTGCAAGTGCGGACTTGGGTGATCGATGCGACATTGCGGCAGTCTCGAGCAAATGTGGCTTTGAATGAGACCGCTGGTTGTAGCCGAAGTCGTGAGACAGCCGGCGGAATGCTCGGCCCGTCTCCGAATTCTCACGAATCCGGCTACCGCTCAATCGGAACGGCGGGAAACATTCCTTCGCGGATCACGGAGTCATCCGGAATCGACCGCGGCCCCTTCACATGCACGAACGGCCCGATGATACAATTCTTGCCGGTCGTGACGTTACCGTCGATGATTGTGAACGGCCGAACAATGGTGTCCCGACCAATGTTTGTGCCGAAATCAATGCTGACTTGCCGCGGATCGTCAATCGTGACTCCGGACAGCATCAGCGTCGTCAGAATCGAATGCTGAATACTCGCACGAACTTCAGACAGCTGAACTCGCGTGTTGACTCCCAGAGCCTCCTCAATCGTCAGGCTGCAGCTGGCAGCAACTTGATGGCCGTCCTCCATCAGGATCCGCGGACAATCGGTCAGGTAGTACTCTGCCTGACTGTTATCCGGCCGTACTTTACGCAGCGACTGCAACAGCAGCGGAGTGCTGAAGGCATAACAACCAGTGTTGATCTCCGTGATACGGCGCTGTTCGGAAGTGGCATCCTTTTGTTCGACAATTCGGAGAAAGTTGCCGCTGCTGTCGCGGACAACTCTTCCCAGACCGTCGTTATTGACGGTGTCTGCCGTTCCAATGACGCAGGCCACCTGCCCGGTGGACTGAGCATCCAGCAGAGCCTTGAGCGACGATTCCCGCAGCAGCGGTGTGTCCCCGGCGAGGATCAGCACCGATCCCTGATGCCCTGCCAGCTGTGGCTCACACATCATCACGGCGTGACCCGTTCCTTTCTGTTCCGTCTGCTCGGCAAATACCACGTCCGCATGATGTCCCAGCGCGCTGCGCACCATGCCGGCCTTGTGACCGACGACCACAATCAATCGCTCAGCACCTGCCGCACGGGCCGCATCGAGCACAAATTCGATCATCGGTCGCCCGCAGACCGGATGAAGCACTTTGGGCACTTCCGATTTCATCCGTGTGCTTTTCCCCGCAGCGAGGATCACTGCAACTGGCGACGGCATGGATTGGACCTCGTAACTCGGACAAGTGAAACGAAACCCCCGGGCGGATTTCGTTCAATGAAATCCCGGCGCGGGCTTCGCCCGCAACCCAACCCGAGGTATTTCAATCGCAGACGGCGCAGAGGATCGCAGAGGGACGGAATACTGAGTCGATCTGAATTTCTCTGCGTACCTCTGCGTCCTCTGTGGTGAATCCTGCTGTTTGAGTTTCACCAGTCCTCGCATGAATTCTTCGCGCCCTGCGCAGATTCCAACTGTGAGTAGTACGGGGGTCGCAGCTGTAACCGAAATCGTGAGGTTTCGGGCCAGCCCATATCCAGCCGAATTCTCACGAATTCGGCTACATTGTGCTGCCTCAGTACCGCAGCCCGATCTGTCCGATGAACCCCGTATCGAGACCGTAACCCGGGATGCTGCTTGCGAATTCGACATTGCGATCGAGTACCCAGCCGCCCTCCATGAACCAACTGTGAAGGCCCGCATCCATTCTCATACCCAGCAGAATCCGATAGTCCTGAATTTCGACCTCGTCGTCCTGAGAGACCCCCGCGAAGGAGCGGTTTACTCCATAAGCTTCGACGTGATACTCAGCCCGGACATACGCCCATTTGGACCAGTAGGATTCGTCGCCCAGGAACAGGCTGACCTTCGCTTCAGGATACATCAGCTGCCATTCCCAGTAATCATCGCGGTAGATGACGCCGGCATAGGGAATGACCTGGTCGTTGACTCGATCCCAGAACATGGCTCCCAGCCCCAGAGTCCAGTACTGATCAAGCTGTACGAAGAAGATTCCGCGACCGTCCAGCTGGAACCCATCGCCCCATGTATCGCCGTCGAAGTCCGTGTTGATCGACGGTGTCACGCCAAGGCTGATGCTGTACGGGCCAGCTCGGGGAGTCTCCAGCTCCAGATCGACACCGAACCGGAACAGGTCACTCGGAAGACCGAGAGTACCAGTCGGACCGTTCCAGTTCCTGTAAGCGAACTGGTTGGTCCAGTTCATGACCCAGCACGGCAGAAACGGGCTGCCATAGGCCAGCTCATAGTCCACACCGAAAATATCCTGATCACCGCTGGCGCCACCGGCCGGAGCCGATACGCCGCCGCCAGGCAACCATGAAACATCCACCCGGTTTTGCCATCCAAAGCGATAGGGCTGCGGCGTGTTGGCTCCATAGCCGAAGGCACCCTGTCGAGGCACAGCAGATTGATAGCCGCTGTAAGGCGCGTACGGCGTGTTCGGATCGGCGTAGCCCGGCTGAGTCAGAAACGGATCCTGCGGCGAAACCGGTGAAAATGCGTTCCAGGTCGTCGTATCCTGGTACATCGGCATCATCATTTCGGGAGTCGCATACATCGATCCGCCGCCGAACGGGACTGATTCCTGGGGCAGGAGTGTTCCTGCATCGACGGTCGGTCCGGACGCCCCAGGGGCCGTTGTTGCGTCCGCTGGAATCGGTACAGCGCCGTCTGCTGTCTGAAACAGCATCGCCGTCATTGTCGGCTGATACAGCGACAGTGCAGAGGACTGCGCGGGACTCTGGCAATAGCCTGTCTGCGCGGAACTCAGCGGCAGAAGCGACAGCAGCGCGGATATCGCTATGACTGTGGACACTAGTTTCTTCACAGGAACACCTGCTGAGAAAGGAGAGGAGCAGACGTCAGGCGGGAGACTCAGGGTTGAGTCGTGTTTCTGATCGCGAAACCCGGTGAGCGGGTGATAGAGAGGAGCAAGACTTCGCGACTTGAACGAATGTTGGCGGAATTCTGCGGATTCGCCTGACTGCGTCAACAGCAACTCTCCCGCCGCGGGCAGTTCTCACCGGTCAAGTTCAGTTTCCGCAGCGTTTGCCGGGCCGCAATCGGCCTTTTCTGCCGGACCCGCTCAGTGCTCTACAGTGCGGCGAGGCGCATCTTCGTTTTCACAGGCACCTGATGGGATTACCAGTTCAAACTGACACATTCCGGAGATATCATGTGCTGCATCGTCCTGCACGAGGAACACGCCGGGAGCTGCGGATGCTGTACTCAGATTCAGGCCCACGAAATCGCTGTGACGGAATTCGTCGCCGGGAAGCTCTGAACATCGGCAGTCTTGGCGCGCTCGGGTTGTCACTCCCGGCACTGTTTCAGCAACGAGCGGCAGCGACAACGGCGAATGTTTCTGCGGACTCATTCGGCAGCGCAAAATCCTGCATCGTGCTGTTCCTGATGGGCGGCCCCGATCAGCATTCGACATTTGATCCGAAGCCAACGGCTCCCTCAGAAGTCCGGGGTGAGTTCGGGGCGATTCAGACCGTTGTCCCTGGTTTTGAATTGGGGGAACTGTGGCCACGGACGGCCCTGCAGACAGATCACCTGTCTGTGCTGCGGGCAATGTCGACTGGCGACAATGCACATTCTTCCAGTGGGTATTACATGCTCACCGGACAGCCGCACGCGCCCCTCAACGCTGAGAACGTTAACCCCGGTTTTCCGAATGACTTTCCGAATCTCGGAGCAACCGTCCGCCACTTCGCAGGATCAAAAGGACAACTGCCGTCGGCAGTCCGCCTGCCTCACCGGATCTTCAACACAGACGGAAGTGTCTGGCCAGGGCAGGATGCCGGATTTCTCGGACAGGCGGTCGATCCCTGGCTCGTGAATTGCCAGCCTGCAGATCCGGGATTCCGCATCGACGAGTTTGCATTGTCAGGTGACGTCGATCAGAGGCGACTCCTGGAACGGCGATCACTGCTGCAGCGCCTGAATAATCACAGCGGCGAATCTGTGACGCGCGGCATGCCGACGTCGTACGCCGGTCTCACCGAGCGCGCGTTCGATGTACTCAATTCGTCGACGTCGCGACGTGTGTTCGAATTGGATCATGAACCCGCGGCACTGCGCGATCGGTACGGCAGAAGCCAGTTCGGACAAAGTGTGCTCATGAGCCGCCGCCTGATTGAAGCCGGAGTATCACTGGTTCAGGTGAACTGGTTCCGGGGCCCCGACGAACCGTCAGACGCACCCTGCTGGGACAGTCATGCCAGAGAAGCGCAGCGACTGAGAACAGTGCTTTGTCCTCCAGCCGATCAGGCCCTATCGGCCTTGATCGAAGATCTCGAGTCTCGTGGCCTGCTGCAGGAAACTCTGATTGTCATGATGGCTGAATTCGGTCGCAGCCCTCGAATCAACACGGCCGGCGGACGCGACCACTGGGGCCATGTATTTTCCGTAGCTCTGGCGGGCGGCGGAATTCAGGGCGGGATCATTCACGGGGCCTCGGATGCGATTGGTGCCTATCCACTGGATGGCAAAGTCAGTCCTCAGGATCTGTCTGCCACGATTTTTCATTGCCTGGGGCTCGACCCAATGTCCGAGATCCGCGACACGCTGGGACGACCACTGCCGATCAGCCGGGGTGAAGTGATCCGGGCGATTCTGTCGTAATCGACGAATCAGGAACCAGTCACAAATGCCGGCACTGGACACTGCACGATCTCCGCGGCTTCCCTCAGTTTCGCGCGTACGTCCTCCGGCAAAGCAATTCCCAGACGGAGTGCCTCACGAGCCGTCGCGAACTCACGTTCGCCGGGAATCAGCACCGATGCCACCCCTTCCGCTGTCGGCGCCGCATGGATTTCGTCGATCAGCGATTTCATGCGAGTATTGAACGCCGCGCGATCTGTCATCGCATCAACATCCACGACCATGAACGATGCGTTGTGCAGCTAAGGAAGCGACGGTGCATCAAAGATCCAGCTGCCGACTTGCCATGTCATTGCGCCGCCCGGAATCAGCGCCGACAGC
>JANNGQ010001111.1:0-6531 GCA_031403975.1 Planctomycetota bacterium | reverse complement strand
GTATTCCGGTGGCTCACGCCACCGGCTGACGATGTGCCGGGCTTCCAGCCCTGATGAAATGCGCAACTTCAAAACTGCCGCCTCGGGTTGGTGTCAGCGACGAACGAGTGAAGTATAAACCAGCAGCTGTCCACCTTCAGTCCGTGAGCAGAATCAAGAATCAGAGAACCCTGTCGATGCCGTCTCAGAAGAAAAACAAACAACCTGGCCAACATCGGGAGGGTCGGAACAGAAGTGCTCCAGCGACGAGTCGCGGCCCACGAGAGGCCGGCCGGAATAGAATTGTTCCAGATCCTGGACACCGTTCGGGAAAGCGGCACCTCGAAAAGCGACCTCCGAAATCTGATCAGGTCCCGGAGTCCCGCGGCAGTCGAGTTCTTGTGCCCCATGTCGCTGAACGGGAGAGCGAGCCTCTCGACGACTCGGGCCAGATGCGGCTTCAGAAGTTTCTTGCGATGGCAGGGGTCGATTCGCGGCGAAACTGCGAAGACTACATTCGCACCGGTCGAGTCACCGTCGACAGCGAAGTCGTGAATGACCCCGCGCGGTCGGTGGGTTCGAAGACTCAGGACATCCGGCTGGACGGTGAGCGCCTCCGATTGCCTCGGTTCAGATATTTTCTGGTCAACAAACCCAAGGGCGTTCTCTGCACGAACAGCGATCCGCAGGGACGTCCTCGCGCGGTTGACCTGGTGCCGGTGACGAACCAG
This sequence comes from Planctomycetota bacterium, assembly GCA_031403975.1. Classification (GTDB taxonomy): domain Bacteria; phylum Planctomycetota; class Planctomycetia; order Planctomycetales; family Planctomycetaceae; genus SXXK01. The sequence continues at coordinate 5,821 of JANNGQ010001111.1, read as the reverse complement.
CGGATGTTCACTGTCGGAAGACTGGATGAAAACACGGAAGGCATGTTGCTGATCACGAACGATGGCGACCTGGCTCAGCGGTTGGCTCATCCGCGGTTCGAAGTCATTCGCAAGTACCGCTGCCTGGTGGCCGGTATCCCGGCGCCGGAGATTCTGAAACAGCTTCGCGAAGGAATGTATTTTGCTGAAGGATTCTTCAAATTCCGGAGTGTGCGCGTTTTCAGTCGACAGGGTCGCAGTACCGTTCTGGAATTGGAGCTTCAGGAAGGCAAGAACCGCGAGATCCGGCGATTGATGGCCCGCGTCGGTCACAAAGTGCTGACTCTGGAACGAGTCGCATTCGGGCCCCTCACACTCGGCAGTCTTGCTCCGGGACGCCATCGCGAACTCGCTCCGTATGAACTGAATGACCTGCGGCATTTCATTGAGCACGGTGAGACTCCCGAACGAACATCCAGTCGTCACACGGGCGATGGTAAAGGATTCGGATACCGAACCGGAAAAACGCGCGGCAGCCGGCGTCGAGGCGCGGCGGAAGTACGCGACCAGTCAAACCAGGCAGCGGCTTCGATCAGAAGGCCATCCGCATCGGGAAAATCTGCAGTCCGTAAGCCGGCCAGCCGTAAACCAGTCGCCCGCAAACCCGCGAATGCTAAGCCTGCTGCCGGCAAGCCCGCTCAGCGTCCGTCGACAGCGACCGTTGGCCGAGCCATCAACAAAGGCCGGGATCGCCGAAAGCACCGCTGATCCGACATCCGAATCACAAAGTCCCTGCCACTCACAGGGCATGGGGACTGTCGGTTTTATCGTGGGGCAGGCTTTCAGCCTGCCTCGTCTGTTCAACAGCAGCGGCTACCGTCCGAGCAGCATGCCGAGATACTCGCGTGCGAACCACCAGGTACTGGCCATCGCGGAGCCGTTCGGAATCATAGCCTCGATGCATTGGCCGGTTGTTGGCGTCCGATCCTGACGCGACGATCGAAAATCGGCTGGTACAGGAATCGTGTTCAGTCCGTTTCTCTCGGCCAGCCGCGTGGCGCGACGCAGGTGCCAGGCAGAAGTCAACAGGCCCATGCGTTCGGCAGATCCGGCAAAGCGTTTGCCGAGGTTCTGCATTTCCTCCGACGTGGTCCTGCCGCCGATCATTTCGATCGATGAATCCGGCACTCCAAGGCGCATCAGAATGTCGCGCGATGTGTCGGCCGGATCAACGCCTGACGAGTTCATCGATTCGATCCTCTGGCCCGTACAGACAATGCGAGTCTCGTGGTGTTGATGGTAGAGTTGTGCCGCCAGGATCATGCGATCGCCCGAATCGTTCCCCTGAAAGCGACCGTTGGCGCCCAGTCTGCCACCGCCTCCCAGCACAATGACGTAGTCCACCGGCGGTTCCGCCAGCGGGTTCATCTGTCGATAGGGGGCCTCCAGAGCTGCCGCCATTGCGCCTGCCACGAATCCGTTGCCGGCGAGCGAATAGAATACGAACACAGTCAGCGCAGCGAATGACCCGGGCCGACCTTCCGGACGCCTGCGAAACGGCCAGAGCTGAATCGTCAATGACAGCAGCATCAGCCAGATCAGACCGCTCGGCATGAACACAGCCGTCGCGATTTTCTCCGCTGCGTCACGCCCCAGCGTCAGCCAGATCAGCAGCAATCCGGATCCAGCGATCAGCAGTATGACCGACAGGACGCGAAGAAATGACGTTGACTTTGACATACGTATTCAGTCCTCTTCAGGTTGGTCGCCAGCGGCACCGGGAGACACAATTTCCGGCATCGCCGCATCGGTCACAGTCGTCGCGAGATTCTGGAGAACGACAGTCGCGTACGTTCCGGCCGACAGCGTGAAGCACACCTCGATGGCGGAGTCGGGCGTCAGACTCGCCACAACGTCTCCGGGAAACTCCACCATCTTCCGACGGACCCCGGATGTCAGTTTGGCGAATCGCTCAAAGTCTTTCGAAGTCAACCCAAGACGATCAAGAGCTGTCTGCTCCCGGGTTGCGATCTCCCCGACCGCAGCGAGCATCTCCGGCCCGGGCATCGGACCTGCCGGTACGACGCCGGATGAGTCTGCTCCGTCCGGAAACAAATATGGTTTGATCCCTTCGCGCCGGATCACGACATCACCCGGCTGAGCCGTCGCGAATGTTCCTGCTGTGACTCGCTCTGCAAGTACCAGATTAAAGACGGCCGACTGAACCGCGCTCAGGGCCAGACGCCGAAGAGTTCGAAAATGGCTATCCGGCCAGTGATTCTGAGGCAAGCGTCCTTTCAGCGCGCGCAGGCCATCGGTGAGGGTATTGCCGTTGTGGCCGAATCGTTGCGGTCCAAAATAGTTGGGCAGACCCGAACTGACCAGTTGTGTCAGCCGTTCGCTGATCTGTGTGGCGTCGGTTTCGCTGAATGTGCCGGACGGATGACGCAGGATCAGGCGGAATCGGTTTCCTTTCAAGTGCCCCGTCCGGAGCTTGTTCTGATGCGCCGTGACCATCAGGACGGACAGATCATCGGAGTTGAGTTTCGCAGCGTGTTCTGCGTATCGCTTCGGGATTGACACGAACTGGCGAGTCACGGCATGGCGATCTTTCTGGCCGGCCAGTCCGATATCTTTCGACGGGACAGCAAGATGTTTTGCAATTCGGTGAACAAGTTCGGGCGAAGACAAGCCACGTTTCTCAATCCAGAGCCAGGCATGCTCGCCCGACCCGGACGGCTGATATGACGGGATTTCTTCGACCTGGAAATCGTCGATCGTCGTACGGATGCGGCACGCAGGGATGACACAAGTCTGCGGCGAAGGCGGATGAATAATCAGAGACAGCGTCTCCGGGGTGAGTGCCATGAGGTCTGGGGTTTCTTGTAGTCGAACTGGGGGGTCACCGGACTGTTCGAGCCGTTGCCACGAATTCGCCGGCAGAAAAACGATGGACTGTAACCGAATCCGACTCGCTGAACCTTTAACCGCACGCTGAATTTCCTTCCGTCTCGCGACTCGACATTGGTGTCGGCACGGGCAACGCCGTGAAGGATTTTGGATGGAGTATGTGGATGCTCGCCACGTAGGGTGGGACCAGCGAGCAACGCGAGCGCCGGCCCACCATTGACAGCCGGGATCGGCGGTGGGCCGGCGCGGCTTATCAGCCGCTGGTCCCACCCAACAGTCCAGAATGCTCAAAAACACTGCCTAAAATCCTTCACGGCGTTGCGTTGCCGGGCAAAGCGTTGGAGTCCCCCGAACTGCAGCGTTTCGGTCAGTTCTGCTCTGCATAACTCTTGGGCAAACATGCGAGGATTTCGAGAATGGCCTTTCCCAGGAACACTGAACATTTCCAGGCCACCCGACATCGATTCGATGCGTCAAATCACCACGATTGAGGCTTGGATTCAGCGGCTTTGATTGAAATCATCAGGAATTGGCATGGTCCTTGCTTTTCTGCTGAGAAGAGGAGGACGTTGGTGTAGTGGGACCCGACGTCAGCAATCTCTGCAGGAGTGCGAAGGGGGGACATTCAGGAAACTCGCCTGTCCCCGCTCATCTGGGTGCGTGGCCCGAGCGGGAAGCTCCTGCCGCGAAGTTTGCTTCGGCAAACTTCGCGGTAAGAGGGGGAACGATTCGTCGTTCCCCCTTTTTCCTGCGCGGCTACAGCCCCGGAATCGCTCTTGAGGCACTCCGGACTTGGTGCGACACTTCGCGTTCGGCAGTGAAACCGGCTGAGCGAAGGGCGCATGGTACGAAGCAGCTTGCAGCAACTTGTAACAGCGACATTCCCGTTGTTCCTGACAATCGGTTTGATGTTTTGCTGCGCCGGGTGTGCGTGGACACCACCGAAAGCTGCGGCTGGGGGGGCCAGCACGATTCAGGTATCGGACAGCTATCGCGATTCGCTTTGGGAGCGCGCGGTGGTCGTGCTGAACCGCAACCATTTTCAGGTCGCACGGGAAAGCAAGCTCGAAGGGATCATTGAGACGGAGTATCGCGGCGGTTCAAGTCTGATGGAGCCCTGGCATCCGGACTCGGTGGGTTATGCCAATCGCCTGGAGAGCAGTCTGCAGTCGATTCGCCGCCGCGTGTTCATCAATATGCAGTCCGCGGGGCCAGGACAGTTGATCGTCCTTGTGCGTGCCGAAAAGGAGATCGAAGACCTTCCCGGCCTTGCCGCAAACTACGAAGGCGGGGCGACGTTTTCAGAATCTCAACCCCTGAACCGGGATCTCAATCAGGTGGTCGGACAGTCCGGTCCTTCACGATGGCTGCCACTGGGGCGAGACCCGTTGCTTGAACGCAAGCTGCTGAGTGAGATCCAGGGCCGGCTCGCGCCATGACGCAGACTGGTTCATCTTTGCCGCCCGGCATTCTGCTGGAACTCTGTGCCGGCGGAATTGAAGACGTTCTGTTGGGCGCAAAGCTGGAAGTTGACCGGATCGAACTGAACAGCGGCATGGCCGTCGGTGGACTCACACCTTCGACTGGCCTCGTCGCGGCTGCTCGCCGGGAATTCTCCGGCCCCGTGATTGCGATGGTGCGGCCTCGTGAAGGCGGGTTTTTGTATTCGGCGGCTGAGTTTCATCAAATGCTCGATGATTGTGAATTCCTGCTGGCACAGGGCGTCGACGGTGTTGCCATCGGATTCCTGAAAGCCGACCGTGCAGTCGATCTGGATCGATGCCGGAAGCTTCGCAATGCTTTTCCCAGAGCAACACTGGTCTTTCACAAAGCCTTCGATATCACTCCCGATCTGCCCCTGGCGTTGAAGCAGCTTGTCGACTGCGGCTTCCGGCGAATTCTTACCAGCGGCGGAAAACCAACGGCCCTCGAAGGCGCACAAATCCTCCGCGAGCTGCGGACGGTTGCTGACGGACGAATCGAGATTCTGGCCGGAGGCGGCGTTCGCGCGGCCAACGTCGTCGAGTTGCTGAAGCAAAGCGGTTGCCGAGAAATTCACTCGGCTGTTCGGACAATCGCAGAAAATCCTTCGACACGGAATACCACGGGAGTCCAATTCGGATTTCCGGGGACTCACGGTCATGCTGACTTTGCAGCGGCTTCGGAAACACAACTCACAGATTTGCAGCGATCCGTGATTGAATTCGTCAGGCAGGACGAGTCGAACTCTGTCAGCAGATGATCTGTACGCAGGATGGGCTTTGTTATCCAGCGTCCGTCGGCATTCATTAGCGGTTCCAAACCGCTGATAAACGCTCATAGACGCTGATGAATCACACTAGCCACGTTCGCCAGAACGTGGGCGCATCCTTCGACTTCGCCCACGTTCTGACGAGCGTGGCTACCCAAAAAATCAGCTTTGACCATACACTCGACTTCAGACGAATCAACCTGATGAGCATTTCTTCATCTCTGCCGATCCTTGAATCCTGCAACAACTGTGCGGCGTGTTGTATGAGGACGCCGATTCCTCCTTTTCAGCCAGGCGAAGAAGCGGCACTCAATGTCCCCGAGGAACTCCTCAAACCGGCGCGCGACAGGATCATCGCCGATCAGCATTTTGAACTACTGCCGTGTGTCTGGCTGAACGTCGAGACTCGCCTGTGTCGACACTATGAACTGCGTCCGCAGGCCTGCCGGGACTTTCACATCAACAGCGACCTGTGTCGGCTTTCGCGGTGGGATGAAGGGGTCGACCTGTGACAGATCTTTCAGAATGAAAGAAGCCCGGGATCTTAAAGATGCCGGGCTTCTGATTGTTGATCTGCAGCAAACAATGTGAAGGCAATTGGCCGTCCGGACGTGCCAAAATGTAAGTAAACGTACGGCGCCAACCTTGCAATGACCCTCCTCGGCTGCACCGGCCGCAGGA
>JANNGQ010001110.1:0-3943 GCA_031403975.1 Planctomycetota bacterium | reverse complement strand
CTTTTTGATTGGGATCAACACAATTCATCTCCTGGAGATGTTGGTATCCTACTGCCCGCATGATTCTGCCAACCGTGAACACTCTGGTCACAACCTCGTTCGATGGATACTCCGTTCCGGACCGATCGAAACTCGGTGCTGTTCCCGGACAAGTGCTACATGGTGACATTTGAGGTGACACCAACAAAAAAACACCGGGGCCGTTTTCACGAAACCCGGTGTTTTGTCGAAGGGGAGAGTGGGAGTCGAACCCACGCGTGACGGATTTGCAATCCGTTGCCTTAGCCACTTGGCTATCCCCCCATGTGTGGACAGGCTTGAGCAGAAACCGATCTGACGCAGTGCTCGACCGTTGCTGCAAACCTATCGTCAACCGGGCAGGCTGAGCAGACTCTGACGGCTCAGTCACCCGGGTGACTTGTACCGAATGTATCGGCAAACCGTCTACTCTGCTGAAGTGAATTCCCGCGAAAGTTGACCCTTGCCGGTGTGGAAGCGAAGACGGGCAAAGTGAGGACATCCGGGATTCCCGAGGGTTCGGTGGCACGTCGGTGGTAGCGAGGTTTTTTCGTGCGTAGGATGGGGGAATAGTTCCAGTCGGCGGAGCGAATGGTCAACAGTAAACGAAGGAATTCATCAGAGGGGTCAGGATAGTGGCAGAATCGGAAGAACAGCTGATTTCAATCGCCCGGGATGCTGTCAGCCAGTGCAACTGGGTGGTCGGTGAGTGTGCGTCGAAATGGACTGAGCGTTATGCTCGAGGCCGCACCGATGCGGAGTTCGGCCAGATGGTCGGCTTGAGCGGCGATCAGATCTTCCAGCGGCGACGAGTGTGGGAAGCATTCGGTGACGCTCACAGGAAATTTACGGGGTTGAAGTGGTCCTTTTTCTATGTCGCCCTGAACTGGGACGACGCGGACGAATGTCTTTCGTGGGCTCAGGATTCTGAGGCGACAGTTGCTGAAATGCGGGCGTGGCGGAGGGCTCAGCGGGGAGAAGACCTGTTTGCGGAATCCTCAGAAGGATATTCGGAGTGGGCAGCGCCGCTGGGCTTTGATACATCGAGCGTACCGCTCTCGCGCATCGTCGATCCTTCGCAGTACACGCCGAGCGGCATGGGTGAGCGGTCCGGCATGTCCGCGGGAGACCGTTCGGCCACCGCGACAATGGACATGGTGGCCCGCGATTCCGGGGACGGCTATGCTCCGTTTCGTGCTGACGCGGGTTCGCCGGCTCCGAAGATTCGCGACTCGGAACCTGGCACTGAGCGCCAGGAACTGACACCGGAACAATTCTGGAAGCGGGCTTCGGCGATGATGGATAAACTCAGCAAGGCCCTGACACCGAAACTCCTGAAAGCGCTCGACAAACAGCCGGATTCGGTTCGTGAGCGAATGCGGGATGCGCTCAACGACATTCGCGAGAAGCTGGAGGGCATTCTGGATTAACAGAAGATCGCCCTACTTGTTTGTTCAGGTGTTTCTGGCTCCGAGAGGCAATTCGTTGGTAGTCGAAGATTTTTTACCACGGAATACACCGAATACACGGAACCGAAAAACGAAACGGACAAACGGACTTAAAACGAAATGAAGCATTTGCATTCAGATCAAGTTCCAGCGGTCACAAACGTATGGAATTGAGTTCGCTGGTCAACTGCAATTTTGATTAATGAAGGTATAGACGTCCGTTCCGGCAGCTTTCAGTGTCTTCCGTGGTTGAATAATGTGACTTAACCGGCGGCGTGACGCAATCCATTGCGAGTGCTGAAGTCAAAGGCTTCGAGTGACCGATGAGCAAGAATATTTCTGACAATCCGCTTCGTCGTGAATCCACGGCTGCAGCCAACGGATGGCTTGTCATCCTGCTGGCCGGGCTGGCCGGGCTGTTGCTGTTCAAAACGGTCAGTGATGGATTCCGTAACCGCCCCGATTACACAGAACGAGTCGTGACCGCTCGTGGTGATCTGGCGTCGGACGAAAAAGCCACGATTGAAGTTTTTGAAGCAGTTGCTCCGTCTGTCGTGTACATCCGCACGAAAGGCTTTCAACAGACGTTCGACGGAAGCGTGTCGCAGCAGGAGGTCGCGTCCGGCACGGGCTTTGTGTGGGATGAAAACGGCCATATCATCACAAACCTGCATGTCGTACGGGATTCGCTCATCGGACAGAATGCTCAGCTTGAGGTTCAACTGGCGGATTTGCAGGTGTTCGATGCCGAAATCATCGGTGCCGTCTCGAAGCATGATGTGGCAGTTCTGAAGATCAAAGCCGATCCATCACAGCTGGTTCCGATCACGATCGGTTCGTCTGACGGACTCAAGGTGGGCCAGAAAGTGCTGGCCATCGGCAATCCGTTCGGCTTCGACAAGACATTGTCCACAGGCGTGATCGGTGGTCTCAACCGCAGTGTCGGCACGGACTCGGAAAACGTACTTGGCGGCATGATTCAGACAGACGCCGCGATCAATCCCGGAAACTCAGGCGGACCGTTGCTGGACAGTGCCGGTCGGTTGATCGGCGTGAATACCGCGATCGTCAGCACCAGCGGAGCCTCCGCCGGCCTTGGTTTTGCAGTGCCGGTCAATGACGTGCACTCGTCGGTTTCGATGGTTCTGAAGGAATCCGTCGCCACGGAAACTCCTTCGATGGGCATTGCCATTCTCGACGCTGAAACGGCCAGAGCAAACGGCATCCCCGAGCGATTGCTGACCGGTGGCCTCGTGATTCTGGAGGTCTACCCGGAAACCCCTGCGGCTGCCGCCGGACTGCGAGGCTGCATGAGACGAGGATTCAATCGAGTGCTGGGAGACCAGATTACGGCGATCGAAGGAAAAAACATCTCGACGTTTGAGGAACTGAAATCGCTGATGGCCGAGTTCAAAGCGGGTGATACCATCAAGCTGTCCGTGGTCAGGGACACACAGAAATTCGAAGTCTCACTGACCCTGGAAGTCCGCGCCAGGATGGTGCTGCTGTAGGGCGATCGGCAGAATCAAGACCCTGCCGGTCACGTCTTCCGCTTCGGTACAACAACTTCCGGGCCAACGGCCCACACATTCCAATAGCCTGGGCCAAGCGCCAGCGTCGGCCCAGGAAACGAGTGTCAGCCACACCTCATTCAGGCCCAACGGGCCGGCCATTCGGTTTTGGTTGGTCGGCTTGTGAACAACAAATCAAATTGTTGGCCCGTTGTGCCGTTACGATTCTGTGGGCGGGGCTCGGTGACCTGGCCCGACGCTTCGCCTGGCCAGGCCAAAGGAACGGATGGGCCGTTGGCCCTGAATCGCTCCTGAAACGCTGGCCGTGTGAATCGAAACCTCTATAGACTTGGGTGTGGCATTCCCCTCATTCCGGCAACCAAGCCTTGTACACAACCAACATGCCACAATCACTCTCTCAAGTCTGGCTGCATCTCGTCTTCAGCACGAAAGAACGACGAGCATTTCTTCAGAACGCAGACTTCCGTAACGAAATGTTTCGAATGCTCAGTCACGAAGTGGGAGAAATCGGGTGTGTTCCGAAACTCAGCGGCGGCTGGATTGACCATGTTCATATCGTGTGTGGATTATCGCGCACTGTCACGATTGCACAGCTCGTCGAACATGTGAAGACTGAGACGTCGAAGTGGGCGAAGAAGAAACCCGCAGGCTCGAAGGCATTCACCTGGCAGGCGGGATACGGAGCGTTCTCGGTCAGCCAGTCGAATCTTGATCGGGTGCTGGCCTATGTGGAGCACCAGGAGAATCACCATAAAACGCTGTCGTATCAGGATGAGTTCCGAGAGTTGTGCCGCAGACACGAGATCGAGATCGATGAGCGGTACGTTTGGGATTGAGCGCGTCAGCATCCACAACACGTTGGCGATTCCGGGCCATAGGCCCATCCATTCGCATAGCCCGGGCCAAGCGCCAGCGTCGGCCCGGGAAACGGGTTCACACCAAGCG
>JANNGQ010001109.1:0-2611 GCA_031403975.1 Planctomycetota bacterium | reverse complement strand
CATTCGGCACATGGTCGGCGGAACCGCAGACTCGCTGAAACGCTTCCTCTCCGCCGGCGATCATGCCAGGCCAGGTCGTGAACCAATCGAGTGTTGCCACCGTTTTCCTCTCGCCGGTCATCAGCGTGTTGGAGGTGCCGTCAGTGATCCAGGCGATTCGAACGCTGCTGTTGTGATAGAAGACACCGCTTCCCGAACAGGTTCCGTCAGCCATCACCGGGAGATTGCCAGGCGCGTTTTCGCAGCCGTCAAGATTCTCCGGCCCGAATGAGCCGATGTAGTTCGCTGTCGGGAGCTGCGTCAGCACAACCCCGCCACCGTCTGCGTTCAGCGAAAAAAACTCCGGCTGAGGATCTGACGGGCATTTGTAGCCCGGAATCTGGTTTCTCAGAAACGCGGTATTGACCACATCGGTCAGCGGACGGGTCGGATCGAATTGCCTGTAGACATTGGCCTGTTCGATGTACGGAAGGATCATTGTTCCCCACCCGACGCCGCTGGTACCCAGGTGAGCACTGGGCTTTCCGGTACTGTCGACCGCGATCCAGCCCGGCGGAAACCGCCTGCTGACATCATGATACAGGTGCAAAGCAAGACCGATCTGCTTGAGGTTATTCTTGCACTGCGTTCTCCGAGCCGCTTCGCGCGCCTGCTGAACAGCGGGCAGCAGCAATGCGACCAGCACTGCAATAATGGCGATTACGACAAGCAATTCGATCAATGTGAAGCCGCGTTGCGGGCCAGCCGTTCTTCTGGAAATACACTTGAACATGGAATGATACTCCGAATGAAAACACAGCGTGAATACACAGCATCCGCCTTATTCAGCCAGACGGCCTTGTCCTGTCGCAGCGATGGCTGTGGCTGAAGGCACTCTCATGGTGCGAAACAGGGAAGCCGACTCGGCAGATCCAAAGCCGACCGCACCGAGATGTCACGCCTCATTCGGCGCTTCATCATTGGCAAAAGTCCGCGTTTGAATTGACAGTTCGACCGCAGCATCATGCTCCGGGAAAACTGATTCCGAGGCGGCGCCAATCAGGACTGAGTCGCAGTCGGCGGGCCGCGTGCATCGCAATCACGGCGGAACACAGTTGAGGCGGATTCACTCAGTACGGGCGCTCGTCCAAAAACAGCGTCCGATCGCGGTACGATCGATGCGACTTCAGGAGAAGTTGCCGTCAGTCCGATGACGTAACAGACCGCACATACATCGTGATCATGCTGATCTTCGGAACCAGGACTGTGGGAATTGTGGCAGCGGGAATGTGTTGGCCGACCAGGGACAGGAACGATCTCGCTCCGGCCGCAGGTGTGCGAATGATGATTGCAGCGGGCGCGTTGACCGCATTCCTGCGACGGGCCAACTTGCTGCGCGTCCATCGCAGCTTCTGCGGTGTGCTGACACAAATGCAGCGACCTCGCGAACAGCGCGTTCGCCAGCAATGCCGCGCAAACGGCAATCCTGACAAAAACTACGCAATTCCGATCGGAATGTGTCAAGTCACCTACCTGAACAGAAGTCCCCGAACCATCAAACCGAATCAACTGACTATTTGTGCGACGAATGCGTTTCTGATGGCACTTTGCAGACCCCTCAAAACTTCGCTGATCCGAAAACTTGCCCACAAAATCCTGAATGGCGGACAGTCCGCCCCTGATTGTGGAACATTGACCGCTACGACCATCAAAACAGCGCCCGGCATATCTCACACAGACCGCACAAACGGTTCCTTCCGACAACGATGTCTGCAGACCCCGATCTCGTCAAGGTGTCACACGACATCCGTAGCGTTTTTGCAGGTTATGTTTCCAAAACGCCACATCAGATCCGACAACTCGCGGCCTTTCTGACTGCGGATTGCCTCGCAGACTGCAGCGTTCCGGGACATTTCTTCATGAAATTCGTCGTCATTACAAACGATGCCAGATTCTATCAGGAACTGCACGCAATTTGCCGTCGACTGCATCCAGGCCTCAGAGTGGAGCATGTGGAACTGGGCCGTTGGCAGGATTTTCAACGCGACAGAACAGAGCCAGGCACCATTCTGATTGCCGATGGAAAGGAGGCAAGTGTCATCCAAACGGAACAAATTACGCAGAATGCGTTTGCCGTGATTGGAACAGTTTGTCAAAACAGTATTCTTCAACTTCGCTGGGAATCTGTATCCCGCAGCGAGACAGTCTTACGGCTGAGGGAATTGTCGCAGATGGCATCAGGAACTGCGATCGCTGAAGATGTCCTGATTCAATCACAGCACGTCCGCGCCGCACAGTTCCGTGTTCCGACACGGTTGGAATTGATCCCCGTGCTTCGCGACCGGCTGCTGAAAGGGCTGCGCGATTTTCATGTAGTTGATGGCACCCGCGAAAATCATTTCTGTATGGCCCTGGAAGAAGCACTGAACAATGCCTTTTACCATGGCAATCTGGAAATCAATTCTGAATTGAAAGAAGATGGGTCATCCCGTTTTGCCGATCTCGCGGTGGAACGAGAGCAACTGTCTCCCTGGTGTCGACGATGCGTCTATGTCACGGAACTCGTCAGCGCGTTCGGTCTGTGGATCACGATCACGGACGAAGGTGGCGGCTTCAATGTGCAGGCCGCAAT
>JANNGQ010001108.1:0-1972 GCA_031403975.1 Planctomycetota bacterium | reverse complement strand
CGAGCAGCAGCTGGTCTTCACCGATGAGAGCGGAGAGTTCCTCTTGAGGCCATTTGTCCGACAGGCTGATTCCGTTGATGAGTCCGCCGCCGATAACGACGGATTGCCAGTGTTCCAGCCGCGTATCCGCGGCCGGCAGCGATACCGAAAGGACATTGCGGATCTGTTGAGGTTCGCCGCCTTTGCCGACGGCAATTGCCACTCGCCAGATCCATGGGATGCGGCGGTATTCCTCGGCACTGCCACCTTCGTCCGGCAGGCCGGCGGCCATCAGCGGAATGAGGGCTGCGGCTTTGTCGAGGGACGTTGAGATGAGTGCTTCGCGATCTGCGGCAGGTTGTTTGTCATCGAGCAGAGTCCTGGCAATTTCGGCGGCAGACAAGTCGCCTGGGCCGGATGGGGCCAGGCTGCGGTCGGCTGGCGGCTTTGGTTCATCCACATTTCCGGCGGCGAGCGGAACGGTATCGAAAGCCACCAGGTGCAGCGCCCGCAGATCGACCATTGCGGATTTCGGCGGCTGAGCCGGTCGCATGATGATTTCCGATTCACCTTCGCGGATCACCACCGTGCCCAGGCGGTGCAACTGATAGCGGCTCCATGCTCCTGTGGATGCGACTGTCCCGTTCAATGTCGGCGCGGCTCCGTCAATCCGGAACGAGTCACCCGCCGCCCCGGGATCGCAGGCCCATTCACCCCAGACATCGACTTCACGAGTGCCGGATGAAGTGACTCGCCATCTCACGAAGTCATCCACACCGTGCCAGAAGCCAACGTTCTGAAAGGGAAGTTCGAAGGTGATATCACCACCGCGGATCTCAGCCTGAGATGCGAGCAATGCGACGTTCCCGGAAGCGGGTACCTCGACCAGCACCGGCCGATTGCCTTCCAGATGTTTCGGAGGAACTCGCAGCGTTCCGATCCACGCCCAGAGGTCATTGATGTCTTCGGTTGTTGCGTTTTGCTCGAAGCCCTCCGGCATCAGCGTCTTGCCGGTGCTGCGAAGTTCGTCAACATCCGATCGCAGCACTTGCTGTCGCTTTGCTTCCGCTGCCAGAAGAGTGAAGCCTGAAGAGGTTTCTTCCGTGATGAGCCCGGTGGCACTGCGACCGTCGTTCAGCACGGCGATGTAGTTTTGGTATCTGGGATCGACGGCCTGATTCGGATCGAACAGTGCGATCAGCAATGATTGGACTGGTTTGCCGGCGTAAGCCGCCAGATCCGGCCCGACTTCATGCCCGGCATCCTGCAGACGATGGCAGTTCGCGCAGTGTTTTTGAAAGACCTGCTGTCCTTTTGTCGCATCGCCGCCATTGTGAATCGCAGCAAAGTAGCGGTTGATGACCTCCTGTCGATTCGCAGTGATGCGCCTTGTGAGAGTGTGAGCCGCTGCGGTTCGGATGGACTCGTCGGCATGATCCCGCAAGGCCTGCTGCTGTGGCAGATCGAGTTCCACGGCAGACAATGTGCCGCGTTCAATCTCCGTCAGCAGCGTTGCTGTCCAGGTTGATCTCGTGAGCAGCATCGCAATGATCTCACGCCGCAGGCGCGGTTCGCGAGTTGACCAGTCGGACAACAGCAAGTTCGCGACGCCGTCGCTGTCGTCGCGTCCAAGGGCTTCGATGACTACTGATTGCAGCTCAGGCGGAGTGCGGCTGTCCAGCAGCGACGCCAGTTGCTCCGTGTGCGACAACTCAAGGAACGGCCCGTGAGCCAACACGCGGACAGCCGCAATGCGCACTTCGAGTTCGATTTCTTCATCGGCTGCTGTGGCAACGGCTGCGGAAAACGCTGCCTTGCATTCCGTCAAGAACTCAGTATCCGTCGCCACGTCGTCGCCTGGTCGCTGCCGGAGAGACTCCAGGATGAGTGACCACTCGTTGAAGCTGCGCGTATTCGGCTCGTCAGCGACATCCCATACGAGGGTTTGCTTCAGGACATCGGCATTGGCGAGAACGACGAAGTCGCCGACAAC
>JANNGQ010001107.1:0-3692 GCA_031403975.1 Planctomycetota bacterium | reverse complement strand
CTACAACATAGACATCAGTCTCATCAGCCTCTAGACGTGCGCGCAGATCTTCACCGGCAAGTTCCGCGTCCCGCCGCATCCGTGGTTTGGGCTGGTGCTGTATCTGCTGCTCGATTGGGGTGCGATCTTCCCGTATCTCGTCGTCGGCGCGGCGGTCACGCTCGAAAAAATGTTCATCGGCGACAATTTCGATCCGGAGACTACGCACTGGTGGATGCACAAACTGGTCTCGACCGGCATCTTCGGGTTCTGCGTGCTCCCGCTGCTGGTGGGAGGAAAGGTCTTCAATTCACTGAAGGTCATCATGACGGCGAAGTTGCTGATCGTGATCGGTTTCCTGCTGTTTGTGTCAGCTGTGTATTCGCGACCCGCTCATTGGCTGGAGATCGCATCCGGGTTGTTCAAGGTCGGAACCGTGCCCATCATTCAGGGCGAAGACCGCAACGGGAATGGAACCCTAGACCCCGGCGAGGACTTCGACAGCGACGGCCATCTGGATGTCGTTGAGACTTCGCTGCCGAAGACAGTGGACTTCGACGGTGACGGCAAACCCGACACCTGGCAAAAAGGCAGGAACGGCAAGCCAGTCACATTTGCGGACGAAGATGGCGACGGCAAACAGGATGGAGCGAACATCGATAATTTCGTCGTCTCAGTGATCACCGAGGGTCGCTGGCCGAAGGTGGATTGGTCGCTCATCGGGTTCATCGCGGGGCTGGCGGCGATCGCCGGAAATGGCGGACTGACTAACACGCCGATCAGCAATTTCACGCGTGATCAGGGCTGGGGCATGGGGCATCACGTCGGTGCGATCCCCAGCATCGTCGGCGGGCACGGGATTACACTCTCGCATGTCGGCCGCGTGTTCGAGGTCACGGAAGCATCGTTGCCTCGCTGGAAACGGTGGTATCGGCATGTGGCTCGCGATCAGATGTGTGTCTGGATGATGGCCTGTCTGATCGGCGTGTCGCTGCCGAGCATTCTTTCGGTCGGTTTCATGCCGCGCGGCACCGAAGTGCCGGGTGCAGTGGTGGCATCAATGACCTCGGAAGGAGTCGCAAAGACCGTTGCCAATCCGAACACCGGCACGCTGGCCGCGGTCCCCGCGTTCTCGTGGTTGACCGGATCCGGCATGGGGGAGACGCTGCGGATCGCGACGCTGTTCTGCGGATTTCTGGTGTTGATGACCAGCATGATCTCGACAATTGACGGCTTCGTGCGCCGCTGGGTCGACGTCTGCTGGACCGCGATTCCGCGATTGCGGAAACTCGACACAAAGTTCATCAAACACCTCTATTTCTTTGTGCTGGTCGGCTATGCGACTTGTTGCCTGTCGATCATCTGGCTGGCCGGGAGCGAGCCGAGCACGGTCTTCAAGCTGGCGACAACCGGCTACAACTTCGCGTTTGCCTTCAGTTGCTGGCACACGATCGTCATCAACACCACGCTCCTGCCGCGTGAACTGCGTCCGAGAATGGCAATCCGTGTGGCGATGGCGATCGGTGGCGTGTACTTTTCGTTCCTGGGCGTGATGGGAGTACTCAAATTCGCCGGCCTCGTGTGACGCGACGTTATGGCTTTTTTCGTCGGGCTGTCGCCCACATTCCCCGCTTCGCCAGTTTCGCTTCACACTCAGCCGCACGCAGTGACGGTTCCAGATCCGCAGGAAGGCCGTAGTCGGCCAGCAACCTGGCGTGACCCTCGGAGAGCGCCAGTTCGTTGATCAGAGTCCCGTCCGGTTCAAAGACCCAGGCCAGCAACCGACCGTAGCGATCCCGCTCACGAGAGTCGACGCGCAGCCGCATCTCGCGCCCTTCGATCCTCATCCGGAGCCAGGCCGTGGATTCTTCAGATGACGGCTCCGCGGGCTTTCCGCCAAAACCTTCCTCCGGGGCATCAATCCCCAAAAGGCGAACTCGGCGGTCATCCGCCAGATCAATCGTGTCGCCATCGATGACGTGACGGACTGTCACGGATTCACGGGACTCCGGATGGATCGGGCTTTGCGGGCTGAAGAATCGCATCCGCAGCATCACCAGCGCCAGAATCACAATCATTGCGTACATCGCCGGAGTCGGCGAACGCAGCGGCATGTATGCTCGAAAACTTCTCGCCATGTGAAAACCTGGCTGAAGATGTCGCAGTGCATGATTTCATCATGCCACTCACTTTGTAGAACAATTGTCCCCAATTGTTCATCCGGTCGCAGACGGAACAGTTGAGACAACTGTTCTACATTGTGACAGATGTGGGTCCCGTGGAATCCGTCTTCCCGAAGAACCTGATCAGCCGGATCACCCAAATCAGCATGCTCGCAAGAAATACGCCGCCCAGGATGAGAGTCGGAGTCAATTCCATACTCGGTTCCTTCGGGAGATTCGCCCGCACGACGAGCAGGTTGAGTCCAGTGACAAACACCGACGCAATCGTCGCGACAAAGAAGGACTGCTGAAACATGAATCGGCACGCTTCTGGATAATGCTCCGGTGACCGCCAGTACTCGGGATTCGATACATTCAGCAGCGATGGTGGCAGGAATCTGATCGAATAAAAGATGCCGATGAAGAAAGCGGAGAAGAGAACTCCGAAGGCTCCAAACGCCATCAGATGCTTTGACCTGGACATCCAGCCATCCGCCTCGCCAGCCCAGTTGAAATGTGTCGCAACTCTTTCCGGCAGCCAGGCCGCGGAAGCCGCCAGGGTCATCAGAAAGACGGTCAGGGATGCCAGCCAGATTGAAATTCGGGTGGAAGTATTCATGGCGCGGACCTGCCTGCCGAGGGTACCACCAGGACTACAGCGATTCCAGAATCAGTGTAGCGGAATTCGTGAGAGTTCCGATCTCAAGTCTCACGACTTCAGCTGCATTCTGGAGCGTCAAAATCCGTGTTACGAGTCATGATCTCACTCAGACCCAACACCTGAACCCAGTTTGAAGGCCGTGAATATTGCAAGCCCGAAGAACAGGAAATCGATCGGGCTGAAGCTGGCCTTGAAGCCTTCGTTTGTCGCCATACCTTGAAACGCACCCGCTAGCTGTTGCATGAGAGCGGTTCGCTCGGCGATCTGCTTTTGCTGCTCTTCCGCCGGAATCGCTGCCCAGCGAGTCGTCGCTTCCGTCCAGACTTCGGCAGGATACTGGTCTGCCTGTTCGGCTGTTTCAACGGTCTGCCCTGCCGGCCAGTTGAGCGTCTTCCCTGCTGTCTCCATTTCCTCGACGACTTCATCGGCGATGCTGACCATCATGTCTTCGGCCGACATCGACATCGTCGGCATCTCGGCCAATTCTTTCTCAACCAGAAAATGAATGGCCGCATACTTTCCCGCGAGCAGCGCTGCAACGGCTCCGACGGCGGCGACGGCCCCCGGTCCAACTCCGGATTCATTTCCGGCAGCGACGCGGACGGCCAATCCGACAACGAATCCGACACCCCAGGCAATCCATCCGATTTCATAGCCGGAGAAGTAAGTAATTGCGGCCCAGATCGAGGCACCAATGAACCCGCCGATGGCTGCGGCCACGATCCATTTCACAAGACCAGTCATATCCAGTCGCTCCCGAAACGAGTCTCAGAAAAGGTTCTCAATTCGACTGTCCCATGTTTTCCGTAACGACCCCATCCAGCTCGCCTGGATGGTGAAGATGATGGTGAGCTAGCCACGCAACGACGCACGACCACTCCCATTCTTCC
>JANNGQ010001106.1:0-7445 GCA_031403975.1 Planctomycetota bacterium | reverse complement strand
ACCCCGGGCGGCAGCTTGAGCAGGCCGCGTATGTCGTCGCTTTCCCACGGGACCTCGTGGTCGTGAATCGCCTTGAACCGGTGGTCGAAGCCATCCTTGGGCGCCGCTTTCTTTGCAGTCATGGTGGGGTACTCCGTGTGGATTCGCTTTATCGGACCAGCGTAGAACAAAGCGCTGCGCAAGAATAAGAATTTTTAGAAACCCTCTGCTTCGAGTCGATGCTTGATTTTCAATAGGTCAGCGCTCTGCCGATCTGTGGGAATCCATTTGGGCTTTACGGCCAGGCCCAGAAGTTTCTCTTCATTGGGCGTAATCAGCGCCTTGCCCTTGGCCCATTTCCTGAGTCGTTGCCAGCCTCAGGATTGGTGATTACCCCGTACATAGCCTTCGCAATCAGCACGAGCTGGACCTCAAGCGCAGTCGAAACACGCTGATCGCGCCAAATCATTGGCACGTTCAGGGAACAGCCTCCAGAAGGAACAGCAGCGGGAAATTGTCAGCAATCTGAGCGGAGCGACTGCCGATGCTGTGCGGGCCTATCAGGCCGTGCAGAACGGCCTGAATCAGTACCTTGCCGCTCAGAATTATTTTGAAGCACTCGCTTCGCAGAAGCGAGCAACGCTGAAAGTCGAATCCGATCGGATGCTCGACGCCCAGAGGCGACTCGTTCAATCAGAGATTCAGTTCTTCCGGGCTCGGGCAGAATACGCGGTCGCCTTGAAGAATTATCAATACGAAAAAGGTGCCCTGCTGGTCTACAAGGATCTGCGCATTGCAGGCACGAACGTTCCGAGCGAAACATTTCCGACTGACGGCGCTGCCGTTGAGGGCGGCGGGACGGAAGGAATTCCGGCAGCACCGCCGGTTCCGGAGACTCCGGCAGAAGAGCCGGGCGCTGCTGTAGAAGTAACTCCGGCGACCAGCGTTTCTGCCGGACGGCAAGTGTCCGAGGCCAATGCCGGCCTGGCCAATGGAACGGTCGAGTCATCGGGAGACCAGCTGGGAGCTATGACTCCTTTCCCGGACGCCGAAACCGCAGACGCCGGTCGCTCCCGCCTGAACTAGCAGGCGTCGTCATTCCGCGACTCCGGTTCCGGACCCGCCGTGTGCCGGATTCCGGCAGATGGAACAATTCCAACGTTCGCAGCCAACAAAAAAAGGAGACATCCTCAGATGTCTCCTTCGTATTTGCCTTGCAGGCTGTGCAGCGATTGCCAGTCAGACGGCTAGCTGCGTCCTTCGCCGGGGTTGTACTTGGCCGGAACCTGTCCCGTCTTGTCGCCGGTCTTCGGGTCGATCACGATGTACGTCCAATCGACCTTTGTGTATCCCAGCGTGATTTGTTCTGAGGGCAGCGGGCTTCCGGAAGAATTCCCGTGAAACGAGTAGCTGGAGACGATCACGTCCGCCAACTTGTAAGTCAGATACGGCTCCTGCTTGTTCTTGACGGTCGTGCAGAAGTGAATCTCGACTTCCTTAAAGAACGTTCCGTTGGCACAGGCTTCCTGCAGCTTCGTTGACGATTTGTCAAGTTGACGTGAACACACGATGTCTCCGAGCGTCGTTTCGCCCTTCGTCCGCTGCTGGTCTTTCGCCCCTGCAGGAACTGAGCGGAACATCGGCGAACTCATTGATTCGATGATGATCCAATCCTTGTGATCAGCGTCAGTTGCTTCGCCCTTGATGTCGCCCAGTTTCATGAATGCCGGCATGGTCAGTCTCCTGTCAGTCTCTGTCCTGTTTCACTCGGGAAGCGGTCAGCCAACTGACTGACCAGAAGATTCTCTTCACCGTTTGATGACCGGTCTTTGCTGCCGGCCTATGCAACTATCTTCTGAGTTCTCCCGCAGGAGTTGCGGACATTCCTGAATTTTCTTTTGAGGGAGCCGCCACGCCGGCCAGGAGCCGAGGACGGCGGAACACACGCAGCAAAAGTACAGTGGCGAAGCCATCGACATGGTGGGGCGCAGTCCGGCGTGTCAGCCTGTTTTAATTCGTGCCGCGCGAAACAGGAATCCCCTCGGCCGCCACGTTCTGACCCATCCGCGACAGTTCTTTTCGGCGAGCGTTCGCTTCGGACGGAGGTCCGACAAGTGCCGTCAGTGTGACTCCGGCAAATACTGACTGGCCTGCCACGCGGTCCTTCGGCGGAACCATGGGAGCCGTCTCCGGGGCAGTGCTTCCGTCGGAGTAGAACGCCGACATCGCCACCCAGTGAGCCGCGCGGCCTGGATCGCAGTCCTCAGCGGCCTTCAGCACCGCCCGACGATTCTTGTCAGAAGGATGCCGGACCCATTGCTCACCGAGCTGCAGCACAGTCGTTTCTTCTTCTCTCAAACCCGGTAGTACTCGGACACACAAAATCAGCCACCAGACAGCACAACGCTTCGGCAGAGCAAAGGCCAGGAACTCCAGTTCTGCTGTTCCGTCCGGAAACTCTTTCAGACGACCAAGAAAGGAGTCCGGGGATTCGCCGTCTTCAGGTGTGAGGGGGATCGACTGCCGAAGCCGGAAGCGTCGCAGGATGTCGTCGGCCGTTGGTCCGCTGAATCCGCAGTCCGCGGCAATATCGGGACTCAGCACCAGCAAGGCTGCCGCATTTACCCGCGTGACACCGGCTGCTGTCGCAGGAATCTGCGGGCGAGCGGCACCCTTCGCAGAGGGAACGTCCGGGTTCGGCCGCGAAGCAACAACCGGCGATGGCATCGGCTGCGGATCGCCTGTTCCTGTGCAGTCCACTGAGAATTCCGTCGTGCCGCAGCGAAACACGTCTCCGCTGCCAATTGTTGCGGATTCGATTCTTTCGCCGTTGACCGTCGTGCCGTTGGTACTGCCAAGATCAATGATCAGACACTGCTCATTCTGTAACTGAACAGACAAGTGTCGGGATGACATCTCCTCGTCCTGCGGAAATGCGGCATCCGCCTGCTCAGCGCGTCCGATGATCAGAGTTTTCCCGGCGGGAATCACGGCCACGTCCCGGGGTCGCCCGTTCTCCATCACTCTCAGAAATGCCGTCATACGTCGTTGCCGGCCTGTTGAAAAAGATGTCTGGAACTTTGCAGGCATCCAGGATCAAAGTCGAAAAAAGATGCCGGAGAGTTCCAGACATCTTTTTCAACACACCAGTGACTCAGTTGATCTTACACATTCCGCCTTTCAACGTCACGGTGGCATCTCCTTCGACGGTGGTGGCCGGTGCCTTCATCGATGCCGTTGCCGTGCCTTCGATCTTGATGGCCGCACCTTTGATTTCAACTCCCGCGGCATCAATCTTGATTGTGCTGCCTCCCACAATCAATTCGATTGATGTTCCGGCTTCGATGACGATCTTTGCACCCGATGAATAACTCATATCGCCACTGATCGTGAATACCTGTTTTCCCGACACCGATTCGTCCTGATCACCGCCCACGGTCAGTTTCTGATTGCCTCCGACGGATGATTCTTCATCCCCTCCGACAGTGTCGCTGCGATTCCCGTCGACCGTTGAGTCCTGATTTCCGGCGACCTTGAGTGACTGATTGGAGCCGATCTCGATCGTCTGGTTCGCGCCGATCGTCACTTTCTGATCGGCACCGATCGAGATCGTTTCATTGCTGCCGATCGTGTTCGTGCGGTCTACGCCGACTTTCAGCGTCTGGTTGTTGTTGACATTGGAATCCATGTTGAACTGAGCGTTGACGCGAAGCTGCTCCGCACCTGCCGTGTCATCCATGGAAATCTCATTCGAGCCGGCGCCCTTGTGTGTCTTCGTCGTATTGCCCCGGCGGGCTTTTTCTCCTGGCAAGGCAAACGGCGTTGAGTTTTCGCCGTTGTAGACTCTTCCGATGATGATCGGACGATCCGGGATCCCTTCGAGGAAGCTGATGATGACCTCTTCGCCGATTCGTGGCAGGTCCATCATACCCCAGCCCTGGCCAGCGTGAACCTGAGACACGCGGACCCAGAAACTGCTCTTGTCATCTTTCTTACCCAGCCGGTCCCAATGAAACTGGACTTTGACTCGTCCGAATTTGTCCGTGTAAATCTCCTCACCCGCGGGTCCGACAACGACAGCCGTCTGAATCCCATGGACACCGGCTCTCGGCTGGTATGGAGGCCGAAACACGCTGTCAGCCGGAATACACTGGAAAACATTCTGGTAGATCTGATCCGAATGCTCAGCTCCCGTAATGTAGTTCCCGCCCAGTGTCGCCTTGTGCTGCACAGTCGTCAGAACCCACTTGCCGCCCTTCTCGCCGTCATTGTGATGCTTAGCGACTTTGAACCGGCCACCGGGGGAAAACGAACGGCATTCGCTTCCGCCGCTGACAGTGTTGTGCCGAGCTTCCTCGCCCTCCATCCTCATCGTGGCCAACGCATTGCCGAGCCCCTTCTGGGCGTAGATTCCCGGGAAGTCGTAGTATTCGTATTTCGAATTGTCCTGAAGTGAGATCAGACTGCTCTTGTCAAGCAGCAGTGACGAGGAAGGGTCTTCGAAATTGAAATCTGAATGCGCGAATTTCCCTGTCGTGTATTCGTACTGATGATTCCAGTCCGTCAGG
Source organism: Planctomycetota bacterium (assembly GCA_031403975.1). Taxonomy (GTDB): domain Bacteria; phylum Planctomycetota; class Planctomycetia; order Planctomycetales; family Planctomycetaceae; genus SXXK01. Next base: position 2,898 of record JANNGQ010001106.1, on the reverse strand, counting down.
TTATCAGTGGCCTCGGGCTGCGACAGATTCGACAGCAGCTGAACTTCGGCGTCTTTGCAGTCGAACACGCCGTTGGCATGATCTGTCATGACCAGCTCATGTTTGCCCTGAGAGTGCTTGAAGTAATAGTAGATGCCTTCTTCTTCTAACAGTCGCGTGATGAAGTCGTAGTGCGTCTCACGGTACTGAACGCAGTACTCACGCTTTTCCAGGCTGCGTTTGAGATCCCATTTGTAGTCGGAAACCCCCAGTTCTTTCAACAGGCCGTCAATGATGGCTTTGGCGTCCTTTTTCTTCTCCGTTTCATGGACCCGGCAGTCAGATCCCTTGGTCAGGAGCCACATCCATGGAACGACTTCGGCACTGTAGAGGTGATAACGGTCGTTCTTGCCGGTGTAAGTAAAGCGGTTGACGATGCCATTGAAGAACCGCTGCTCGTCATCCGCATGGCGAACATAAAAGTCCACTGGTTTGCCGACAATGTCAGCCGCCTTGATCGTCCCAGCTTCAGACATCATCCGCAGCTCAAACCGGAACAGCCCCGAAAGTTGCTCCTGGCCGGTAAACGAAAGCAGTAACAGCTTGTCTTTGCCAAGTGGTGTTTCGATGCCGACAGGACGCTGGTTGGTTGCAAAGGTCGCCACAGTACAGACTCCTGAAGGGGAGCAAAGTCACGGGATCCGCGCAGCGGCGCATGCGGATCTTCGATTGATATACGACGGATTCGCCCGAATCCGAATCTCATAAAACGGGATTTCCGGAAGGACGGGTGTTCCGCACGACCGAAAAACGCTGTGTTCAGCAGAGGCTCTTTGCGGCTGTCACAAGCCTCGTGAGTCTCCGAAGACGCACAGCGTTTCAGTCGGGGCATCAGACACTCGGCTGAAGGCACAGCCGCGCATCAATCACGAAAATCAGCTGCGGCCTTCGCCCGGGTTGTACTTCGCAGGAACCTGGCCCGTTTTGTCGCCGGTTTTCGGGTCTACCACGATGTACGTCCACTCGGCCTTCGTGTAGCCCAGCGTCACTTCTTCACTGGGCAAGGGGCTGCCCGACGAGTTGCCATGAAACGAAAAGCTGCTGACGATGCAGTCAGACAGCTTGTACGTCAGATAAGGCTCCTGCTTGTTCTTGACCGTAGTGCAGAAGTGAATCTCGACTTCTTTGAAGAATGAGCCGTTGGCACACGCTTCCTGAAGCTTCGTGGTGGATTTGTCAAGCTGCCGCACACAGACAATGTCACCCAGAGTTGTTTCGCCCTTGGTTCGCTGCTGGTCCTTAGCCCCTTCCGGAACGGAACGGAACATTGGAGAACTCATGGACTCAATGAGGATCCATTCCTTGTGATCGGCGTCTGTGGCTTCACCTTTGATGTCCCCCAGTTTCATGAAAGCCGGCATTTGAATGTCTCCCTGAGTCGTCAGCCACTGAGAAAATACGGGGCAAACCCTGCTTGCCCACCGTTGCCCGCAGCCCTGTTCCGGGCAGGTCTGCAACTATTCTCTGCAGCGACGGCGCACAGTTGCGGCTTTTCTCGCAGATTGCCCCGTTTCTTCACGCCGAACAGAGCAAAGGACAACATTCGCGACTACCGCGGCAGTCGACCGCTGACGACGTGCGGGAACGACCCCGTGCAGGCTCGCATGAATTCCACGAGGTCGATCTTGTCCTGCGTGGTCACTTTCAGAGGGACGATCTTGTCACTGAGCCAGGGATTCTTGTTGCCGCCTTTGACGTAGTGCTCCACGACTTCTTCCAGGGTCGCCTGGCTTCCGTCATGCATATAGGGGGCTGACAGAGCTACGTTTCGGATTGTCGGAGTCTTGAAGGCCCCCTTGTCCTTCTCGACTTTCGTGACTTCGTAGCGACCGAGGTCCGGTTCTGTGGCCGACATGCCGACGCCCAGGTTGTGGTAGAGCTCGTCCGCCAGATTTGCTCCCACATGGCAATTGCTGCATCCGACTTCTTTGCTGAAGAACAGTTTCAGTCCGCGCAATGCGCTTTCGGACATCGGATCCACCTCTGTCATATGCTTCATCTGTTCATACTCAGCATAGGTTTCCGGTGAATCTGTTTTCAGGTCGGCGAGGTCTTCTTCCTCAAGGGCCGTAAAGCGTTTGTATGATTCCTGATAGTCATAGGGCGATGGCCCGGTGACCAGAGCCCGCTCGAACGACGCGATGGCCATGCCGACATTGTCAATGCTGACTCCCGTGTCGGGAAAGATTCTTTCGAACTGCGCGACATAACCGGGAATTGTCTTCAACGTCCCCACGCAGGCTGCGTGTGTATTTCCCATTTCAATCGGGTTCTGTATCGGGCCCACCGCCTGAGCTTCCAGTGATGCTGCCCGACCGTCCCAGAACTGGGCGTCGCTGAGTATTCGGTTGTAGCTGGACGGCGAATTCCGCCCGCCCTTTTGTCCGCCGATACCGACACCCGTCGGAGTGTGTCGTGCATACCCTTCCTGCGGATGATGACAGCTGGCACAACTGACGGTGCTGTCACTGCACAGACGCGAATCAAAGTACAGCTGTCGTCCCAGTTCGATTTTGGCCCGTGTCAGCGGGTTCTTGTCGAGCCCCTTCATCTGGGACTGGCCAAGGCTGAGTCCCAGCGGCAGCGAAACCTTGAGAATCCTGTGGTTGGACTCATCGTCCAGCCATGTCTGAATCTGTTCGTCCGTCAACGGGCCGCTGCCGGGAATTCCCTGAGTCAGCTTTTCTTCCCCCAGGACCACTTCGGTTTCCTGGCAAGTCGCCGGCACAGTCAGCGATGATGCCAGCAGCACAGTGGCCAGCAGCACTGCTGTCCGATAGATCTTCATGAACGTCTCCGATTTGTGATCCCGCCTGAGATCAGGCGGGTGTCGTTGGTGGCGAGAAGTGTTGTGGCAGG
>JANNGQ010001105.1:0-2274 GCA_031403975.1 Planctomycetota bacterium | reverse complement strand
ACATTATCAGAGGTTCCGCTCCTGTGGGTTGACACCAGAATGCATCGAGTACCAGGCCAGGGGCATCAGCCATGCGCAATGTGCGAGGATCATGATTCGATTGGGCCATCCAACCAGTACGTCGGGGCCGGGTTGACCTCCGTTGTGCGGCAGCATGATTCCCATAGACACAATGAGGATCACGAGACCAATCAACGGAAGCCCCGCCGTCCAGCGCAGCATTCGTCGGCCCGACGACCAGGATTCGTCACGGGACAGGCTCCAGTTGATCAACAAAGCTGCGAACGGGAGATGATCGAGCATCGCGCCGACTTCGTGAAGGCGGTTGACGCGATCAGGCACGAAGATGCCAGCGAGTGTCATCCCAAAGGCTGCCAGAAGCAGTAATCCCAGCCCCAGATATCCGGAGATACTTCGCACCTGAGAGACGATTGCTACGCACAAACTGCTGCAGCTCAGTGCAAGGCAAAAAAAAGCAAGCCGCATCACCCAGCCGTACTCCCCGAGCTCATATTCGCTGATGAATCGCCACGAAGGATCAAGGTCCGGCCTGAGAATGTGCAACGCGCAAAGCAATAAGATAAACATTGCAGATGTCGCGAAACAAAGGCGCGCCGCGGCTCTTGCTCTTGCCGTGATCGGCATCGGGGAGATGGTTGTTTTGGCCACGTGATCTCCCGCGGTTCGTTGTCCAGCGATCAACAGCCGGCTGCCGTTCAGCTTTGAGCCAACTCAAGGCGGTTTATAGATAATCAAATGGTTATAGAACTATTTAGTAATATACAGATGCTGCTGATCACGTCAAGTGGCCACAGCGAAAATGTTCCGGAGTTCCCGGCCGTCTGGATGACGATCGAATTCGTCGTGCGGCAGCCGGTTTGATTTGAACCGGTTAGCATGCTTCAAGAATGATTTACCGGAGAGTGTGATGCGTGAACTGTGTTTCTGTTGTCTGTGCATGCTGACTGCTGAAACTCTGCGAGCGGATGAGGCGGCTCTCGAAAGAAGGGCCATCGAACCAGGACTGCGGCACCTGCGAAGCGGTGTTGATCGGGAGTGGTCTGAGTTTCCTGAGACATCTGAAGGCCGACGACTTAACGTCACGTTCGCCTCGACCAGGAACGCGACCGAGCAAACGCTTATTGTGCGGCAGCAGGATGTGAAGCAGGATTGGAACGTCCTGCTCAACGGCACGAAATTGGGCGAGCTCGTTCGCGATGAAAATGACATGGCAGTCACGTTCTCCGTTCCGGCGCAGACTCTCGTCGATGGAGACAACTCACTGCTTGTCGAATCTCCGCCCGAGAGCAAAGCCACGTCGGACGACATCCGCGTCGGTCAGATCGCCCTGGTGAATCGTCCCGTTCGCAAGGTTCTGCGCGAAGCGACGCTCGAAATCGAAGTGATCGACGCGGACTCGAAGCAACCGCTTCCGTGCCGCATCACGGTGCTCAATGTCGATGGCGCGATGCAGTCGCTGGGTGCCGAGTCGAACGAGCATCAGGCCGTGCGGCCCGGGATGGCGTTTACTTCAACGGGCCACGCTGCGTTGGGAGTCCCGGCGGGTCAGTACACGATTTACGCCGGACGGGGTTTTGAGTATTCCCTGGCACGCGGCGATATTACGGTCGTCGCGGGCGAGACTGCAAAGAAGAACCTGGCGATTCAGCGTGAGGTGCCGACTGACGGCTTTGTCGCCAGCGACACTCACGTTCACACGCTGACTCATTCGGGGCATGGGGACGCGACGATTGAAGAGCGGATGATCACGCTTGCGGGTGAAGGGATCGAATTGCCGATTGCCACCGACCACAATACACACGTCGACTACGAAGAAATCGCCGTGAGGATGGGTGTTCGACGATACTTCACTCCGGTGACAGGAAATGAAGTCACCACCGCTCGCGGGCATTTCAACATCTTTCCGATCGAGGCTGGTTCGCGAGTCGTCGATCACAAGCAGACCGACTGGCGGATACTGTTCGATGACATCCAGCAAACGCCTGGTGTGAAAGTTGCCATCCTGAATCATGCTCGTGACCTGCACAGCGGCGTCCGTCCGTTCGGGCCTCAGCATTTCAATGCCCTCGTGGGAGAAAACCTCGACGGCTGGCCGATGCGATTCAACGCGATGGAGGTTATCAACTCCGGGGCTACGCAATCGGAACCGCTGCGGTTGTTCCACGACTGGATGGGGCTGCTCAATCGGGGTCTCATCGTGACACCCGTGGGAAGCAGCGATTCGCACGATGTCGGCCGGCACTTCGTCGGGCA
>JANNGQ010001104.1:0-4449 GCA_031403975.1 Planctomycetota bacterium | reverse complement strand
CATGGGAACCTCTCCTCTGTTTCGGGACAAGAACGGACCAGGACGTGGAGTCCAAAGTCGCAAAAGCACTTTGTGTGCCTGCGCGACAAACGTACACGGGTTTTCTGCTGGCTCCACAATGTCAGCAAAAGTCGGAAAGGTTGCAAAGGCACCGCGTGGGAGTCATCAAAACTCCGCCGAAAGACGATCGTTTGTCGTTCAGACCGGCATCTCAGCAACCACAGCCTGATCAATGACATCCTGCCCGTTGTCCGACGGCACACTCCCATTCTGCCCGCTGTCTGGCTGAAATCTGCGTGGTTGGAATGCCCTTTGACCGAAAGCCGCCGGCGGAGTCGTTTCGCAGCGGTGATCACTGGCATGACATTTGCCTTTTCAGACCAGTTCCGGGTTGGCGAAGGTGCTGGGACATACGCGTTGCTCGGCGTCTTTCTTCACTCGGATCGACACTTAATTCCACTTTCTGTCGCAGAAAGTATACAAATTCGTGCCTCAGGGATCCGAAGACGGTGGCAAATGAGTAAGGTGATATCCCTGAGGACTCCAAAGATGAATTGGCGAAAAGCACTGTCTGGACTTGCGGTCTGCGCCGCATGCGCGGGAACGCTGATCTCTCAGCTGCATCGAATAGACGCACAGGAGTTAACAGAAGTCGTTGCCTCTGCGACGAGTTTACCTGCAGGGATCATCTCCGTGGCGGTTCTGGAGTCCGTTTCCGCCACTGACCCTGCATCGCAGGGAGATGCAGACGTCGTAACGCAATTGCTGGCCGACATCGCAGCGGCGCGCAGCAGCGCAGCCGAGCTCAGCAGTTATACGGCTGTTCTGGAAATGCAGGAAGAAGTGGACAATACCCTGAGACCGCTGGATCGGATTCAGATCAAAGTTCGTCGCGAACCCTTCAGCGTCTACATGCACTGGGATGATACCGGGCAGGAGGTGTTGTTTGCTGATGGTCATAACAACAACCGGCTGCTCGTCAAACCGACGAAGGGATTGGCGGTCTTGAAACGGCTCTGGCGTCTGGAGCCGAACTGCCGCATGGCCAAACAAAGCTGTCGCTACCCGATCACTGCTTCCGGAATCGAAAACCTGGCTGCACGGATTCAGGAGTTTTACGCGGTACGCGATGACTGGTCAGTGGTCGCCGCCTGTTCGATTTCCGACGCAACTGTGGCCGAAAGCGAAGTCCGGGCATACGAAATCCGGTTTCAGAACAAGGAAGTGTCTTCAGAGTACCTCGGCAGTCGGTTCTGTTTCGACAAGGCGACAGGACTGCTGATCAGCGTGGACAACTATGGCTGGTCTGATACGGGGCAGCCGCGACTCATCGAACACTATGTGTATCACAGCATCAATAGTGCGAAGGATCTTCAGGACGAAGACTTTGTTGAGACCAACTCCGAATACGGGTTCGTCGCACGTTAGAATTGCGGTGGACGGCGGGGAACATCAGGAGAGCAGCGGGATGGCATATGCGACCACACGCGACGGAGTGAATCTTTACTCCAAGTCCTGGGGAACTGGCCGCCCCGTCATTCTGATTCACGGCTGGCCGTTGTCAGCCGACAGCTGGGATGACGTGGCCTTGCCGCTCGCCGAGGCAGGTTATCAGACAATAGCGTACGACCGCCGTGGGTTCGGCCGGTCCGATCAACCCTGGGCAGGATATGATTACGACACTCTGGCTGATGATCTTGCGGACGTGATAGAGCATCACGCCGCGGTTGATGTCTCGCTGGTCGGCTTCTCAATGGGCGGCGGTGAGGTTGCCCGCTATATGACGAGACATCAAGGCCGCCTCGTGCGGTCAACGGCACTGATTGCATCCATTGTGCCCTATATGCTCAAGACGGATGACAATCCTCACGGAGTTCCGAAAGTGATGTTTGACAAGATGACGGCAGGCATAAAAGCAGATCGCGCTTCATTTTTCGGAGCGTTCTTCAACGATTTCTATGGCGTGGGAACGCCGTCCTGTCGTGTCAGCACGGAACTGCTTCAATGGAATCGCAGTGTTGCAATGCAAGCTGGTCTCAAGGCCACGCTGGCATGCGCTGAGTCATTTGCAACCACGGATTTCCGCCCAGATCTGGGTTCCTTCAATGTGCCGACACTGATCATCCACGGTACCAGTGACAAGACAGTTCCGATTGACGCAACAGGTCGACCTGCAGCCAAACGCATCTCGAATGCAACGCTGCTCGAGTACGAAGGTGCGCCTCATGGTGTGTTCGCTACACACCGACAACGCCTGGTGAATGATCTTCTCGTCTTCCTTGCACGGTGAGATCACGGGTGCACATGGCCGTTACGGGAATGTCGTGCGTCAAACCATGGACCGTATAGACTTCCGCATGCACCAGGTTGCGCGAGCTTGTTCGCTTGTGGACGCGGGTCCGCAGAACCAACAGTCGCTTTTTACGTGCCCCACTTTGATGGTGCATTGTCGCGACCGCGCGTAATGATTCTGCGAACTTGAGATGCGCCGCTGATCTCGGGAAACGAAAAGAGGCAGTCAAACGCCCAGCGTCGACTGCCTCTTTCTCAAGCGAAAGTTCAGCGTTTTTTTCGGTTGAGAGTACCGGCAGTCCTTTCGGCAGCGCGATTCCAGGCATCTCGCGTGGCGTGTTTGGCTTTGTTCCAGGTCAATGACTTGTTATGTTCGGATTTCTCCCAATCCCGCCGAAGATCTGCCTCCGCCGATTCGAAAGTCCTGTCCTGATAATTATTGCGACCTTCCCAGCCGTGACGATACGCTGGCTCGTATGCGTCATACGCAATCGTTTCGTCGTAGTAAGGACGGTTTTCGTACTCTGACTCCCAATAAGTGGCTTCAACTGTCGGATCGATCGATCTGTTCGGCAACTGCTTTGCCTCCCAGTCCGCCGGCGATTCCGCCGACAACCGCACCCACGGCTGCGCCAATCGGTCCGGCGATGGCACCACCAGCCGCGCCTGCCGCTGCGCCAGCCATTGCCGCCCCAACGCCTGCACCGACCGGATGTGCTCCGGGCTCTCCGCTGATGGGATCCTTGTTCAAATCCTTTTTCACCAATGTCTGTTTGACCGCCATGCTCCAACTCCTGTAAATGCGAAATCCCGGAGGACTTCAGGGGAAAACAACAGCGAATGGCCATGACGCACCGCCGTTGTTGGATGAACCGGGGCGGCGATTGTTGAGCCGCGCACCTGGACGTTGAGAGATGCATTCACCGTGCCGAACGGAGCGATCACGAACTTTCCACATGCTTCCCTCGTGAAACAGTTCGCTCTGATTGCATTCCAGACCATCAACGAATGGCGTATTTGATCTGTCACCTTCCAAATAGGCAGTTTTGCAGTCCGACAAGGGCCACTTCCGAACGCTGACCTGGAATCCAGGCAGGGTTTCCACGTGACGACAATCTGCAATCCCGTTTGGCACACATCGTGCATGACCCTGCATAAACGGGCCGCCGTTAGGAGTTTGTGCGTGTGCAGGAACCCTGGGCGGATGCGGATTACGAACAGACTTCCTGGGAGTGCAGACATGTTAGGTTATGCAGTGACATTTTTGATTATTGCGTTGATTGCCGGGGCGATGGGATTTGGGCTGGTGGGTGGCATGGCGTACGGAGTGGCAAAGATCTGCTTCTTTGTGTTTCTCGCGCTGGCTGTGATCGCCTTGATTCGCGGGCGCAGCATTAGTGTCTGAGGACGTGACGGCAGCGTCGTGCAGGTAATCGAAGACGGGAACGATCGGCGAGGATATCACTTCGTATAAAAAGGAAACGGCTATGAAACTAACTAAATTGATCCCTGTGGCCTCAATCGCAATACTCGCGGGCTGCAGCACTGGTGCTGATGACGTTGCCGAGGCAGAGGCAAAACACCAGGAAGCCTTGCGGGACGCGGACAACATGGTCGCAGATGCGCGACAGAAGGCCGACGACAATGTCATCAAGACGCAGCGGGACGTTGCGGAGGACATTCACTCGGCGAAGACGGATCTGAACGAGGCTGCGATCAGCGTCAATAGCAGCAGCGGAAACTTCACGCGGGCCACTCGGGGCGGCGTTTCTCCTTGAACGCCCTGACGCCCTCGGCGTGGTCGGGATGCTGGGAAACCTGAGTCCGCACCGCACGCGCCAGCCGGCCTGCCTCGTCTGGCGCCAACCTCCGTGCCTGGTTCACATACTCCATTCCGAACCCCATAACGGCGGCGCTGTGACCCGCCATCGTGTGTGCCAGCGCTGACGCCCGGTCGTCCAATTCAAACTCCGGCGCGGCCTGGTGAATCAATCCAATTCGCAAGGCTTCATCGGTCTGGAACACGCGCGCCGTCAAGCTCAATTCCAGCGCATGACGCTCTCCGATCGCCGCCGCCACTGACCGAAAAATCACGAACGGGAACATCCCAATCCGCAGTTCCGTAATTCCGAAATTCGTCCCCATCGCCGCCACCAC
>JANNGQ010001103.1:0-4470 GCA_031403975.1 Planctomycetota bacterium | reverse complement strand
GATTTTCCGAAGGCCGTCAGCAACCTCAAGGCCGGCCTTTTGATACCGCCGGATTCGACTCGCTCATGGGTCACTGCTGAAGAATTGTATGGTCACCGAGTGGCCGAACGCGCTCGCAGCCATGGCGGAAAACTCTGGAACTGGCTTGCAGAGCAGCCGCTTTCATCGGATCGGCTGCTCTTGTCCGGTGCATTTCAGAAATTGCGGGGTTTCGACGGGACGGCCTCCGAGCTTCTGGAACTGGCCAGCCACGAAGGGCCGGAGTCGGCACTTGCAACAGCCGTGCTCGAGATTTCCCGCAGCGACAGCGGACCACGTGCAGCGGCGGAGGATCTGGCCGGAATCGTGCGCACGCCGGATATAACGGAATCAGTCCAGCCTTCTGTCGAAGACGGAATACACAACGCTGACGGACCTGCGGCTGGAATCGGTAGCGACCAGAATCAAGACGGAGTTTTCCTGCGTGGCAGAGCAGTACAAGAAGCCACAGAGATACCAGGTCCTCAGCCGCTGTCAGAGAGCCGTCCCGCGGTTGAGCCTGTCCGGAAAGCCGCTACCGAATCCCCGGTACTTCAGGAATCCCTGCCCCTCAGGATTCCGGTTCCTTAGCCCGGATGTGCGCCGACACTGCATTCCTGCTCGCCTGAACTGATTGACCGTTGAGACATGACGCAAGATTCCACCCGCGCCTCCCATCATTCGGCGACAGAACAACAATGCGAATCAAGCCGCCGGTCGTTGCTCCCGATGGATCCTCAATTGAAGCTGATTCAGCCTGGTGGCGGAGTCGTCATCCAGCTGGAACTGGCCTGGGGCAGGATACGACGAACCTGGCTCAGAAATTTTCGTCGCAGATTTGTGGCCCGGATGGCAGCCTGTCGAAAAGGGGATTTTAATCCGTGCCCGCATGAAGTACTCGATCCGCGCGATCTGAAATTTCATCGCAACCAGGGCGGATGGTATTGGGACACAGCCGATGACCCGTTTGCCTGGCGGGACCGTCTGCCGTTCGCCCGCGTCGGTCTCGCTGAGCTGTTCCTCATGTGCGGGACGGCATTCGCCGTGGCAGCAGGGGCTCTTTGGTGGTCGATGAATGCCGCCGGTGCCCTTCACGTCGTGGCCGTTGTCATGGCGATCGCGACAGCCGTCATCGGCGTTCTGATCGCCTGGTTCTTCCGCAATCCTCGCCGACTCATTCCCTCGGAACCCGGGCTGGTCGTGTCACCTGCTGACGGAAAAATCGTCGATATCGAAGACATCGCACATGATGATTTCATCGGCGGCCCCGCGAAGAAGATCGGCATCTTTCTTTCAATCTTCAACGTCCATATCAACCGGGCTCCTGTGGCCGCACGAGTCATCGGACTGAAGTACCGCCCAGGCAAATGTCTGAATGCCCTGCGACCTGAATCGGCCCGGGAAAACGAACAGCTGGCCGTGATGCTTGAGGAATTGCAGGCTCCGAATCGAGTCATGATCGTACGGCAGATCACGGGGGCGATCGCCCGCAGGATCGTGTGCTGGCTCAAACCGGGCGACGATCTTCTTCGGGGAGATCAGTTTGGGATGATTAAACTGGGCTCGCGGACAGAACTTGTCATACCGACAGGGCAAGGGCTTGAAATCAGAGTGCGGCTGGGGGATAAGGTGAAAGCGGGCTGCTCCGTTGTGGCGAAATACGGTTGATGCAGCCACGAAATTGTAGCTGAAGTCGTGAGACTTCAGGTCGGAACTCTTACAACTTCCGCTACACCTGTTCCTGTCCGCCACGGATTCTTCGACGAGCTGCAATTCCCATCTATTTCTTAGTTGCTGTCTCACAGAGTGGGCACCGTCCATGTCGGATATCGAACCCTCAGGAGTTCATCGCAGGTTGCGGCGTCGGAAAGTCTACGCCGTCCTGCCGACGCTGCTGACACTCTGCAATGCGGCATGCGGCTTCGGGGCCATCACGATCGCAGCGAAAGTCGGTCCCGACCACTTCGACGGCCTGGAACTGCTGACGGCCGCTTATCTGATTTTCCTGGCAATGCTGTTCGACATGCTCGACGGCAGCGCAGCTCGGCTGACAAATCAGACGTCGGAATTCGGAGCCCAGCTCGACAGTCTTTGTGATGCGATCAGTTTCGGCGTGGCCCCGGCATTCATTCTCCTGCAGCTGGCTCGTCCGGAACATCATTTGATGGACACCATCATCGGCCAGGCACCGTTTAACTATCACCCTCGTATTCTGTGGGCCATTGCAGTGCTGTTCATGGTCTGCGCGATCCTGCGCCTGGCCCGATTCAACGTGGAGTCCGATGAAGAGGATTCGCATGATTACTTCAGCGGCCTGCCGTCCCCGGCTGCAGCCGGCGTCGTCGCGTCGTTTCCGATCGGCGTCAAGGAACTGAAGGACCAGCTGGGAGCTGATGGCGCGGTTTCCTGGGCGGAACCTGCCCGCGAATATCTGCTGCCGGCACTGTCCATTCTGCTGCCGCTGATCACTCTCGCAGCAGCCGTCCTGATGGTGTCAAGAATCCGCTATGCGCATGTTTTCAATCAGATGATCCGCGGTCGTCGCAGCAGGAAACAAATCCTGCAGATTGTGTTCCTGATGGTCCTTGTCTTCGTCGCTCTTAAAATGGCACTGCCCGTCCTGTTCTGCTGGTTCGCATTCTCGTCGCCGCTGCGGGCCCTGTGGCAATACTATGGACGCCCCCCGGCAGTCGCAGCAACAGTTCCGACAGAATCGGACGCTGCCTGACCCGGCCACATCGGCCGGTCAATCAGAGCCCAGCCACGTCCATCACCGGTGTCACTTTCAACTTCCCGTACTCCGACCAGGACGAGCACAATTCGTACATCGCTTTGCTGTCCTTTGTGTCGAGCACTGCGTACCCGCTTCCCGTCTGCACGGCGATCCACGCCCCCAGCACTTTGACCGGGCCGTCTGGAACGAGAGCTCCGCTGTTGAGAAAGCTGATCAGCTTTTCCCGCTCTTCGGTTGTGTATGTGAACTCAATCACGAACTTCATACCTCGGTCTCCGCTGTCGCAGAACGATAACCTGTTGAACTCAGCCGCTCAGCCTGGCAGCGAGGCGGCAATGATCGGGGATTGTAAAGCACCATCGTCGTCAGTGACCAGCGGTGTGCGGTTGGAATCGCGCGGGCGTCTTGTGAGAAGATGGCGCCTGGATCGCAGCTCAATGCGTTCGGAGGCCATCGATCAGAAATCCGCCGAGGAAAAGCTTCGGTCGATTGAGTCACTTCGGCTCATCGTGAAATGAAGTGCGCGTGGAATTTCTGAGGCACTTCTGTCCCAGCGCATCGGGATCCATCGTGGCGTCGGGGTATCTGAATTCCCGTGAATTCCGCATTGCTCTCCGCAATGCGATTCCGGGCCAACGGCCCAAACGTTCTAATAGCCTGGCCCAAGCACAGCGTCGGCCCAAACGGGAGGCCAGATGATCCTGAACGGGGGTACGGTTTCCGCCAACTCCACATTGCAAATCCAAGGGGGGTCGCTAAGTGGGGTTGGCCTCATCACTGCAAGTGTGAACAGCGGCGGTATTCTCAGTCCCGGAGCCTCCCCTGGACTGCTGACCATTACGGGGAACTATACCCAGGGTACTAACGGAGTATTGAACGTCGAATTGGCTGGTACGGTGCCCGGTCTGAATTTCGATCAGTTGGTCGTTGGCGGGGCCGCCACGCTGGCGGGCACGTTGAACGTCACGTTTACGAACAGCTTTCAGCCCGCGACCAATTCCTCATTCACTTTTCTGACCTGCGCCAGCCGCAGCGGTTCGTTTGGAACGTTTCTCTATCCGTCCAATAACGTGGGACTGCAACTGACGTATTCCGGTACCAGCGCCACGATTCAAGAAGCCACCGTACCCTTCACCCCGACGGTTTACTGGGTCGGTGGCAGCGGGAATTGGAACACGGAAAGCAATTGGAGCACCGGCACATTGCCCGGTGCCAACGATGATGTTCTCATCAATGTGGCGGGTGATGTCATCGTCACGCACTCCGCCGGGACGCACAGTTCGCGGAGCCTCTACAGTCAGAACGCATTGGTAATTTCCGGCGGCTCCCTTGCGGTTTCGAATACGCTCCAGGTCAACAACGGCCTCACCCTCGCCGGCGGCACGTTGCGGGGGGCGACAGTGCTTCCGGGGACCGGTGGGCAGGGGATCCTTGCCACCACTTCCGGCGGCACCCTGGACGGGGTAACGGTGAATGGGGACTTGGATGTCGGGCGACAGAACAACAGCGCGAGCCTGACGGTGCTCAACGGGTTGGTGTTGAACGGGACGCTCTCTTTGGGCAATCCGACCAACGCATGGTGGGGGCAGATGGGATTTACGGAAACGCAGACGCTCGGCGGGAACGGGACGGTGATCTTCGGCAATCAAGGCGCGTGCAATGCCCTGCGCCTGAACACCGCCGGGATGACCTTGACGATTGGTCCCGGATTCACGGTG
>JANNGQ010001102.1:0-3627 GCA_031403975.1 Planctomycetota bacterium | reverse complement strand
TCCTGTATCTTGTGCGGTTTGCGGGAGCCTCCCGCTCAGATGACGCGTTTGATAATCAGACACTGAATCTTTTGTCAACCCCGTGCATTCTGCGGAGTCCAACAAATTCTCCGGCTTTTCGGAGCCGGGAAATGATCTGTCCTGTTTTCGTCCGAAATGACATCGTACTGGAGTCGAATCTGAAAACTGGACTCAGAAGCGGGCAGCCGGCCGAAATGCAGGACTGAAATTGATTCAGGATTGCCGTCGCGGTGTCCATTCGCCCGCCAGAGCAACGCGGTGAAGAGTTTTTGTAGCCGGATTCGTGAGAATTCGGATGGATGTCGGCTGGCCCGAAATCTCACGATTTCGGCTGCAGTTGCAATCCCCGGGATTCCCTCGAAAACCGTATTGGCAATCAAAGATCCAGGAGACTCAGTGCGTGTCCTCTGCTGTCAGCAACGAGATCATACTGAACGAGGATCAATTCTGGATTGTCCGTCGGCATCATCTTTTCGGGCCGTTCAACTACCAGTGGAGCGGCGATCTGTACGGCATTGAATTCACGTACAAGGGTGAGAAATTCGGTGAGGTCTGCGGAGAAGATGAGTTTTTTGCTGACCTGAAGCCGTTCGGCCTGCCAATCACAGTGGCCCGCGTAGCAGCTCTGGCAGCTGGTTCTATCGCGGCCGGCATCCGGTCGGGCGCATGTACGGATCTGCGAGTCGCACATTTGATCTCTCTGCTTCGGCAGTTCGAGCTGCAGCGTTTTCGTATCCGGGAATGCCCGACGCAAGCGCATTGAGCCCGCCCATGCCTGTCGCTGAAGTCGCAGAACTTCGGATCCGAATTCTCATGCGTTCAGCGACCTGGAAATGCAGCGATTCCGCTCGACTTATGCCTGTGGCAATTGCCGGCGTCGCTCGGCAGATTCGTCCCAGAGTGACTGCAGTAACTCTTGGTCATTCGTTTCCAAAGCCGTCCGGAAGCGGGTCAGCAGCAATTCCGCAACCCGGATGGAATCGATGCAGTGCTTTGCATTTCCCGCCAGAATTGAGGTCCACAAACCGCTGGCACCGGCAGCAATGCGCGTCGTGTCGCGATATCCGGTCCCTGTAAACGGCAGCAATTCGGGGGCGACGCAGCCTGCCGCGACGGACGCCAGAATATGCGGCAGGTGGCTCGTCAGGGCCAGCACACGGTCATGATGATCCGGTGACATCCGGTACACGGTCATCCCGATCGATCGCCAGAACGATTCAACTCGGTCCACATCGGCGGGCCGCGATTCGACGGGCGTGACGATGCAGATGCGTCCTGAAAACAAGTTCGGATCGGAGAATTCGAAGCCACTGTGTTCGCTGCCGGCGATCGGATGAGCAGCGACAAATCGCCGGCCTTGGTGGCCAGTCAGCTCGCGGCAGATGACCGCCTTGACACTGCCGGCATCCGTGACAACGTCACAGCCGGCGTCCAGCAGCCCTTTTGCCGCGTCCGCAATCTGGTTGATCGGCAGACAGACCACGCCCAGACTCCCCGCGGGAATCCTGTCCGGTGCAATGCTGTCCGACCAGTCCGACAGTAATCCGGCATCGGCAGCCTGTTTCATTCGTTCGCAGTTTCGTCCGATCCCGATCACCCGGCATTCGGGAAACCGCTTCCGCAGGGCTGCTGCGACAGATCCGCCGATCAATCCGACTCCGACGATCACCACGGTCTGTTCTGGATTCAGGGTAAGCTCCGGCTGCATGGGTTCAGATGGTATAGAGCCGACAGGAGTATCAGCAAACCACAGCATTCGGCACACAGAGAATCTGTCCAGGAACAATCCGTGTTCGACTTTCCCATGTTGCTTGTGACTGCCTCAATCCGCCGGCGGATTGGTTCTGAACTCCACTCCGAAGCAGTGTGGTCCGGCCGACGGAAAATCCAGGCATTGGTGATCCAAAGCCTCCGGATGATCGTTTGCCGCGGTGAGTGCGGATTCAGTGGATGCCCGTCTTTCAGTGATTTGTTATGCTTCACGAGGTTGCAGCAACGTCACGCATACTTTGAACCGTTTTATGCCTGCCAGCGAAGCCGATCGTCAGCTCGTTCAGAGAATTCGTGCCGGTGAGTCCGATGCATGGCAGCAATGCATTGACAACTACGAAGGCCGCCTGCTGGCTTTCGCAAGGACTCGTCTGCAGGACCGATCCGCTGCGGAGGACATTGTTCAGGAGACGTTTCTCGGATTCCTGAAGGCTTTGCCGAACTATGACGACCGGACTCCGCTGGAGTCCTGGCTGTTCTCGATCGCGGCACACAAACTGATCGACTTCATGCGCCGCTCCGGTCGCCGTCCGGTGCTGCCGCTCCTGACATCGGAATCGAAGGATGGTGCGGCCCGCGATCTGACCGGACCGGGTCGAGCTGCCTCAAGCATGATGCGCAGCAGTGAGAAATCACGAGCGGAGTCGACGCTGGTCGAAACGTGCCTCCGGGATCTGATACAGGACTTCAAGAACACCGCAGCCTGGGAACGGCTGCAGTGCGTCGAACTGATCTTTGTTCTGGGCTGGGCCAACAAAGATGTGGCATTGCGTCTGAACATTACGGAACAAGCCGTGGCGAATCACAAGTTCTTTGTGGTCTCGAAACTCAAAGACGCAGCAAAATCGGCGAAACTCCAGAACAGCGTGCTGGTATCGCTCGGGTTGGAATAGTCGTTCGACTGAGTTGCCGGTAAAGCGGAGGTCGCCCGCGTTACTGATCGCGAAACGTCGATTGCTGTGGCGATCGCCGTCGCTCGGCAGATACCGATCCCGACCCGGCTGACTACTCGATTTCGATCACTTTCAGCCCGGCTGCGGCAACCTGTGCATCCTGCGCCGATTGAACGCCGGAGACTCCGATGCCGCCGATGATCTTTCCCTCGCGGACAATCGGTATGCCGCCTTCCAGCGGCAGACCTGGCAGCTTCAGCAGTTTCAGATCGGCCCCACCCTGCGCGATCCGATCTTCGAAGGCTTTTGTCGGCCGACGATAAAGCACGGCAGTTTTTGCTTTTTCGATAGCGACTTCAACGCTGCCCAGCTGTGTGTTGTCGAGTCGCTGGAACATCACCAGATGTCCACCGCTGTCGACGACTGCGATCGCAACCGGCCATTGGTTCGTATTCGCTTCAACTTCCGCCGCTGCGACGAGTTCTTTCGCCGTCTGAAGGTCAATTGCTGAGCCGTACGGGAGCGGTGCCTCCTGCGAATCCGCCAACGACACCGTCATTGCAACGCCACACATCAACAGTGACCAAACGTGTTTCCGCATCGCGAAGTTCCTCGGGTAAAACGTGATGATGACTTGAATCGCCGGACCTCGTGTTCAACGGCTGTGATAATTCTTGCGTACGCGGAGGCATCAAGCCAACCTGCGGCGCTGGCAGTTCCTTGAATTGTCGGACGTCACATTAAGGCCGTGATGAATTCTCAGCAATGAAAGTCGGAGGAATGAGTTCGTAGTCGAAGTCGTGAGACTTCGGCGTCACTCGGATACCTCCGAATTCTCACGAATCCGGCTACAAAACTCCTTCAATGAATTGCCTTGCGGGTCTGCACAAAATGCCGCGGTTCCGTGAGTGTGAGTTTACTGCTTAAGGGACAGAATGGTTGC